>NZ_LGQU01000036.1:0-26562 GCF_003115935.1 Azospirillum sp. TSH20 | reverse complement strand
GGAGAGAGAGGATTCGAACCTCCGGCCCCTGCCTCCCGAAAGCAGTGCTCTACCAGGCTGAGCTACTCTCCGATCATGGCACCGGCGGGCGGTGTCGTCCGCCGGTGGAGGGGGTGTATAAACGCTCACGCTCCGGCGCGCAACGCAAAAAATGCGTCATCGGCCAAAAAGATCCGGCCCCCTCCCGGCCCGGCGGAAATGCCGTCAGAAATCGCGATCGATCACGAAATCAATGACTTCCAGCAGGGCCTGCTTGATCGGCCCGTCGGCGAACAGACCCAGGCTGTCGCGGGCGATGGAGCCGTAATGGCGCGCCCGTTCCACCGTGTCCTTCAGGGCGTTGTGGCGGGCCATCAGCGCCTGGGCACGCTCCAGGTCGCCGTCCTTCTGGTCCAGCTCCTCCATCACCCGGCGCCAGAAGGCGCGTTCCTCGTCGTTGCCGCGGCGGAAGGCCAGCACGACCGGCAGGGTGATCTTGCCCTCGCGGAAATCGTCGCCGACCGTCTTGCCCAGCTTCGCCTGCAAGGCCGAGTAATCCAGCACGTCGTCGACCAGCTGGAAGGCGATGCCGAGATTCATGCCGTAATCGTAGAGCGCCAACTCCTCCGCCTGCGGGCGGTTGGCGACGACGGCGCCGACGCGGCAGGCGGCGGCGAACAGCTCGGCCGTCTTGCCCTTGATGACCTCGAGATAGGCCTGCTCGCTGGTCTCGGTGTCATTGGTGGTGCGCAGCTGCAGCACCTCGCCCTCGGCGATGATGGCCGAGGCGCCGGACAGGATGCGCAGCACGTCGAGCGACTGCACCTCCACCATCATCTCGAAGGCGCGGGAGAACAGGAAATCGCCGACCAGCACGCTGGCCTTGTTGCCGAACACCGCGTTGGCCGAGGCCATGCCGCGGCGCAGGTCGCTTTCGTCGACCACGTCGTCGTGCAGCAGGGTCGCGCTGTGGATGAACTCCACCACCGCGGCCAGCAGCCGGTGATGCTCCCCCTGATAGCCGCACATGTTGGCGGCGGCGAGCGTCAGCACCGGGCGCAGGCGCTTGCCGCCGGCCGCGATCAGATAGCCGGCCAGCTGCGGAATCATCTCGACCGACGACTGCATACGGTCGAGGATGATCTGGTTGACGGCGCTGAGGTCCTCGGCCACCAAAGCGGTCAGGTCGTCGAGCGGGGTAGACTTGCGCCGTTTCGGCTCGAAGTTGGTCACGACCGCCAAGGTCGACTCCACGGGTGATTGACGCCAGAATTTGCGCTAGGGAGCATAACGGCCTAGCCTGTTCGGTCAAGTCCGCAGGGGACCGTTCTTTCGAGACGCCCGTTCTTCCGAGATGCCATGACCGAACTGCTGCGCACCACCGACCCCGTCCGCCTGTCCTGGCTGGTTGCCCTTCTGGCCGACGCGGGCATCGAGGCCATCGTGCTGGACAGCTACACCAGCATCCTGGAGGGCTCCATCGGCGCCATTCCCCGGCGGCTGATGGTCGGCACGGAGGACGCCGCACAGGCCGTCCGCATCCTGCGCGAGGCCGGCGAAGCGTGAGCGGCCATATCGTTCCGTCTCCAGAACGACGCCTGGAAACACCCGTGGATTTCCTGCTGAACGGCCGGGTGAAGCTGCACCAGCCGGACGGCGGCTATCGCGCCGCCATCGATCCGGTCTTCCTCGCCGCCATCACCGCCGCCGCCGCCGGCGAGCGGGTGCTGGATGTCGGAACCGGCACCGGAGCTGCGGCACTGTGCCTCGCCGTCCGGGTGCCGGGCGTGGCTGTGGTCGGGCTGGAACAGCGGGCCGACGCCTGCGGCTTCGCCCGCCGCAATGCTGCGCTCAGCGGCGTCGCGGAGCGGGTGACGGTGGTCCAGGGCGACCTGATGGCCCCACCCGAAGCTCTCGGGACCTTCGGATTCGATCGTGTAATGATGAATCCGCCCTACCTGAAGGCCGGTGCCGCCAGTGTCCCGCCCGACGACTGGAAGGCCGCCGCGAATGTGGAAGGCGCGGCAGGGCTGGGCGACTGGGTGCGCTTCGCCGACCGCATGCTGAAGCCGCGCGGCACGCTGACCATGGTCCACCGCGCCGACCGGATCGACGACATCCTGCACGCGCTGCGCGGCCGGTTCGGCAGTCTCGTCCTGGTGCCGCTGTGGCCCAAGCCGGGGGTGGAGGCCAAGCGGCTGCTGCTGGTCGCCCGCAAGGGCGGCAAGGCGCCGGCCCGGCTGACCGCCGGCCTGACCGTGCACAAGGCCGAAGGCGGCTACAGCCCGGCGGCGGAGCGGATCCTGAGGGACGCCGAAGCATTCACGATTTAGCGGGGGCGATTTAGCGGGGTCAATTTAGCGGGAACGGAGCCTTTCAATCGGGAGACTTCAATCCCATCTCTGCCGGCATGAGCCTGCATTCCCTCCTCGCCAAACTCCCCTTCGGCCCCTGGCGCAAGGCCGGGCCGCTGGTGTCCGTCGTCCGCCTGTCCGGCGTCATCGGCCAGGCCGGCCCCTTCCGCTCCGGCTTGTCGCTGGACGGCGTCGCCCCGCTGCTGGAACGCGCCTTCGCGCCGAAGGACCAGAAGGCGGTGGCGCTGATCATCAACTCGCCGGGCGGGTCGCCGGTGCAGTCGGCGCTGATCGCCAAGCGCATCCGCGATCTGGCGGAGGAGAAGAAGGTGCCGGTCTTCGCCTTCTGCGAGGACGCGGCGGCGTCGGGCGGCTATTGGCTGGCCTGCGCGGCGGACGAGATCTGGGCGGACGAAAGCTCCATCGTCGGCTCCATCGGCGTGGTGTCGTCGGGCTTCGGGCTGCATGCGCTGATCGAGCGCCACGGCATCGAGCGGCGGCTCTACACCGCCGGCGACAAGAAGGTGCTGCTCGACCCCTTCTCGCCGGAGCGCGAGGACGGCGTCGCCCATCTGAAGGCCCTGCAGGCCGACGTGCACGAGGCGTTCAAGGCGATGGTGCGCACGCGGCGCGGCGCGCGGCTGACCGGGCCGGAGGAGGAGCTGTTCTCCGGCGCCTTCTGGGCCGGGCGCAAGGCGCTGGCTCTCGGGCTGGTCGACGGGCTGGGCGACCTGCGCTCGGTGATGCGCGGGCGTTTCGGCGAGAAGGTGCGGCTGCGCGTGGTGCAGCAGGAGCGCGGCATGCTGCGGCGGCTGGGGCTGCGGACCGGAAACGGCAACGCCCCGGCACTGCAGGCCGGGGCGCATGAGGCCTTCGCCGATGCCCTGGTGGCGGCCGCCCGCAAGTCGCTGGACGATTGGGCGGCCTGGGCGAAGCTGGGGCTTTGACGGATGCCTGCCGTCACCGGTCCGCGGTGACGGCGGCCGACTGCAAACCGTAATCGTCGGCCTGGATGAAGCTGGCCCGCAGCGGCTTCAGGACGAACATCGCCAGGATCGCCGCCACCAGATTGAAGCTGGCGGCGATGTAGAACACGGCCTGCCAGCCGAAATGGCCGGCGATGATGCTGCTGAGCGGGACCAGCAGCGCCGCCGTGCCCTTGGCGGTGTAGAGCATGCCGGCATTGGTCGTCGCGAACTTCGAGCCGAAGGTGTCGCCGGCGGTGGCCGGGAACAGGCTGTAGATCTCGCCGAACACGCAGAAGAACATTGCGGTGAAGATCACGAAGGCCACCGGGTTGCGGCCCAGCTGCGTCACCAGGACGATGGCGACGGCGGCGGTGCCGAAGGCGATGAACATGGTGTTCTCGCGGCCGATGCGGTCGGACACCCAGCCGAAGAAGGGCCGTCCGGCGCCGTCCAGCACGCGGTCCAGCGAAATCGCCAGGGTCAGGGCCGGCAGGATGAAGCCGAACATGTTGATCGGCGAATCGGCGACATGGAAGTCATGGGCGATCGGCGCGATCTGGGCCGCCGCCATCAGGCCGCCGGACGCCACCATCACGAACATCACATAGAGCAGCCAGAAGACCGGCGTGCGAATGACGCGGGCCGGCGGATGGTCGATCTTGGTCTGGGCCGGGCCGCTCTTGCGCATCGCCGCGTTCGACTTCGGCGCCTTGCGCAGGAAGAAGGACAGCACGAAGATGACCACGCCCTGCCCGATGCCGAAGACCAGGAAGGCATGCTCGTAGCCCTGGTTGGCGATCATGTTGGCGATCGGAATGACCGTGGCACCGGCACCGGCGCCGAAGCCGGCCGCGGTGATGCCGGCGGCCAGCCCGCGCTGCTGCGGGAACCACTTCAGCGCATTGCCGACGCAGGTGCCATAGACGCAGCCGGCGCCGATGCCGGAGATCACCGCCGCGGTGTAGAGCATCGGCAGCGAAGAGGCTTGGCTGTCGATCACCCAGGAGCCGCCGACCAGCAGACTGCCCACCAGCACCACCGCCTGCGGGCCGTAGCGGTCGACGAACCAGCCTTCGATCGGGACCAGCCAGGTTTCGGTGAAGACGAAGATGGAAAAGGCGATCTGGATGGCTGCACGTCCCCAGCCATGCTTGGCGTCGATGGGATCGACGAACAGCGTCCAGCCATATTGCAGGTTGGCGATCATCGCCATGCACAGCAGGCCGACGCTGAGCTGGAACCATTTGTTTGTCAGAAGACCGCGGTCTTCGGTCGTCTCTGTGGTCATGCCCCAAAGTCCCGTTGAGCGTGGGAGCGCAGGATTTCCGGAGTGCGGCGGTCCATCCGTATCGCACCGCATCATGCGCCGTTCGGAGATGACAGTGCGCCTCAACAATCCGTATTCCAAATACCGGATACTGAATGCGTTATTCTTTTCCACATCGTGGAATGCGTTGAAAAGGCTCGCTTTTTCACGATTGCTGTCATGCACACATTGCTTGTCTGGCGAACTAAACTGTCAAGGTCGAGCCATGCGGCGCACACATATTTGAAATACGGTATCTGGTATACAGAATATCTTGCTGCGATGCAGGGCCGGGCGCATGATCCGTTCATGGTCGACGGCGCCGACGGACGGTGCCGCAGCAAGGGGATATCACATGATGTCGAGCATTCTGAGCCGCCTGTTCGCCGGTCCCGCCGCCCTGGCTCCGGCCGGCATCGCTCCCGCCGGCTTCACCTTTGGCGAGGCGCTGCCGCACATCGCGATGGCGGACCTGTTCGCCGGCTTCCGCGCCCGTCACGGCGGCGGCAAGCGCAAGCCGGACTCCGCCGACGTCCCGCAGTCCTGGGCCGAGTTCGGTCGAGGCTTCTGAGTCGTCTTTTGAAACGCTACGCCGCGGAGTTCTGCGTCATCAGGGTGGTCAGCCAGCGGAAGTTCGTTCCGTCGCCGGCCTGGATGGCGCTTTCCACCACCTGCATCGCGGTCGCCGGGTCCTGCGGGTCGGGCACCGCCGCGGCGGGGTCCATGGTGGCATCGCCCTGCCCCGCTTCCTGGGCGAACAGGGTGACGGCGCCGACGCCGAGACGGACCGCGGGCTGGGCGTTCGGCACCACCCCGGTGCCGTCGGCGCCGGAAACGCCACCCTCCCCGACCCCGTTCAGGGTTTCCAGCATCGCCGCGAACTGGCCGGCCAGCGCACCCGCCTGCCGGGACGCAGACGTCCCTTTGCGCTCCAGGACGTCTTCCGCCCGGATGCGCATGGCTTGCGTGGCCTCGCTGTTGGCCATCATCGACATGGGACGATTCCCTGCGGTTAGTGGCGAACCGCAGGGACACACGCAAAAATCACGCCATCAACACAACCGGCGCATCGCAAGGGCTGCGCTCACCCCTGCGACGATTTGACCGGCAAAAATTACCCAGCCACCCGGCAGAAGTTTCCCAGCGGCCGGCAAGCCTTGCCGGTCCGCAGGGCCATCAATCGCGAAAATTCTGGTACTGCAGCGGCTGCTCGATGCCCAACCGCTTGACCAGGGCGATGGCCTCCTGGAGGTCGTCGCGCTTCTTGCCCGTCACCCGCAGTTCGTCACCCTGGATCGAGACCTGGACCTTCATCTTGCTGTCCTTGATCCCTTTGACGATGGTCTTCGCCAGATCCTGCGCGATTCCCTGCTTGATCGTCACGGTGTGGCGCAGCGCATCGCCCGCGGCGCGCTGCGGCTGGGCGGTGAAGTCGAGCGCCGCGGCGTCGAGCTTGCGCCGGGTCACGTAGACGCGCAGCAGTTCCTGCATCTGCGCCAGCTTCGGCGCGTCGTCGGCCAGCAGGACGATCTCGTTCTCGGTCCGCTCGACGGTGCATTTCGAGCCCTTGAAGTCGAACCGGGTTTCGATCTCGCGGCGGACGCCGGCGAGAGCATTGTCGATCTCGTGGACGTCCGTCTCGGACACGATGTCGAACGACGGCATGGCGGCACTCTCCCTGATAGGACGGCTGAGGAACGAATCGGGCCCACCGTAAAGAAGACGGCCGTCGCACTCAACAGCCGCCTTCCGAACAGTCGCCTTCCAAACAGCCAAGCGGCCGGTCAGTTCATCTCTTCGGCGTAATGGCAGGCCACCAGCCGTTCGTCGACCGGGCGCAACGGCGGAACCTCCGTGGCGCAGCGGTCGGTGGCGAAGGGGCAGCGCTTGTGGAACGCACAGCCCGGCGGCGGGTTCAGCGGCGACGGCAGCTCACCCTTCGGCACCACCCGGTCCATGCGCAGGTCCGGGTTCACCCGCGGCGTCGCCGCCAGCAGGATGCGGGTGTAGGGGTGCCGCGGCCGGGTGAAGACCACGTCCTTGGCGCCATGCTCCACCGGCTTGCCCAGATACATCACCATCAGCGAATCGGCGATGTGGCGCACGACGCTGAGATCGTGGGAGATGAACAGGTAGGCGAGGTTCAGCTCCTCCTGCAAATCCATCATCAGGTTCAGCACCTGCGCCTGGATCGACACGTCGAGCGCCGACACCGGCTCGTCCGCCACGACGACGCGCGGGTTCAGCATCAGGGCGCGGGCGATGGCGATGCGCTGACGCTGGCCGCCGGAGAACATGTGCGGATAGCGGTCGACCTGATCCGGACGCAGGCCCACCTTCCCCATCATGGCCACCGCGCGGTCACGCCGCTCGTGCTTGTCCATGTCGGTGTTGATGACCAGCGGCTCGGTCAGGATGGAGCCGACCGTCTTGCGCGGGTTCAGCGAGCCGTAGGGGTTCTGGAAGACCATCTGCACCGTGCGGCGCAGTTCCCTCATCTCCGCCGCGTTGCGGCCGACGACCTCGCGGCCGTCATAGAGCAGCTCGCCCGAACTCGGCGGCTCGATCATGGTGACGGAACGGGCCAGCGTCGACTTGCCGCAGCCGGACTCGCCGACCACCGCCAGCGTCTTGCCGGCCTGCAGGCGGAAGGAGACGCCGTCCAGCGCCTTCACCGTCGCCAATGGCTTGAAGGCGCCGCGCTTGACCGCATAATGCTTGCGCAGATCGCGCGCCTCCAGCACGACCGAATTGCCGGCCGTCGCCTCGAAGATGTGGGGTTCGGTCTCGATGCTCATCACAGCGCCTCCCCGGCGGCGAGATGGCCGTCCGGCAGCGGGTAGAAACAGCGCGCGCGCCCGTCGTCCACGTCGAACAGGGCCGGGCGCTCGGCACGGCAGCGGGCGTCGGCGAAGCGGCAGCGCGGGCTGAACAGGCAGCCGGCCGGCCGGTCGGCGATGCCCGGCACCATGCCGGGAATCGTCGGCAGCCGGCGCTTGCCCAGCGCCCGCTCCGGCAGGGCGTCGAGCAGGGCGCCGGTGTAGGGGTGGCGCGGCCGCTCGAACAGGGAACCGACGGGCCGCGTCTCCGCCACCTGACCGGCATACATGACGACGACGCGCTGCGCCGTCTCCGCCACCACGCCCATGTCGTGGGTGATGAGGATCAGCGCCATGCCGCGTTCGCGCTGCAGCTGGACCAGCAGGTCGAGGATCTGCTTCTGGATGGTGACGTCCAGCGCGGTCGTCGGCTCGTCCGCCACCAGCAGGCGCGGGTTGCAGGCGATGGCGATGGCGATCATCACGCGCTGGCTCATGCCGCCCGACAGCTGGTGCGGGAAGGCGGACAGGCGCGATTCCGGCGCCGGAATGCCGACCTGCTCCAGAAGGGCGATGGCGCGGTTGCGCAGCGCCTTGCCGGACAGACCCTCATGCACCCGCAGGGTTTCCATGATCTGGAAGCCGACGGTGAAGCAGGGGTTCAGGCTGGTCATCGGCTCCTGGAAGACCATGGCGACGTCCTTGCCGGTGATCTTCCGGCGCTGGGCGGGGGGCATGGTCAGCAGGTCGCGGCCACCGAACGTCATCCGGTCGGCGACCACCCGGCCGTTGGAGCCGAGAAGCCCCATCACGGCCAGCGAGGTCACGGATTTGCCGGAGCCGGATTCGCCGACGATGCCGACGACCTCGCCTTCGTCCACGGTCAGGTCGATGCCATCCACCGCGCGGAAGGTGCCGGCGCGGGTGGTGAACTCGACCGACAGGTTCTTGATGTCGAGAAGAGGCATGAGGTCAACGTTTCAGCTTGGGGTCGAGCGCGTCGCGAAGACCGTCGCCCAACAGATTGAAGGCCAGCACGGTCACCAGGATGGCGATGCCGGGCCAGGTCACGACCCAGGGCGCGCGCTGGAGGAACTGCAGCGAGGAGGCCAGCATGGTGCCCCATTCCGGCGTCGGCGGCTGGGCGCCGAGACCGAGGAAGCCGAGCGCGGCCGCGTCCAGGATGGCGGTGGAGAAGCCCAGCGTCGCCTGCACGATCAGCGGCGCCAGACAGTTCGGCAGCACCACGATCAGCATCAGGCGCATCGGCCCGGCACCGGCGACGCGCGACGCGATGACATAATCCTTGTTCACCTCCGCCATCACCGCGGCGCGGGTCAGGCGGGCATAGTGCGGGATCACCACCACCGACACCGCCAGCATGGCGTTCACCAGCCCCGGCCCGAGGATGGCGGCCACCACGACGGCCAGCAGCAGCGAGGGCAGAGCCAGCAGGATGTCCATGCCGCGCATGATCAGCACGTCGGCCATCCCGCCGAAGAAGCCGGCGATCAGCCCCAGCCCCAGCCCGACGGCCAGCGACAGGGTGACGACGATCAGGCCGATCATCATCGACAGCCGCGCGCCGTACATCAGGCGGGACAGCATGTCGCGGCCAATGTCGTCGGTGCCGAGGAGGTAGGTCCAGGTGCCGCCATCCTGCCAGACCGGCGGGGTCAGGATCGCATCGCGGTACTGGATGTCGGGATCGTGCGGGGCGATGACGCCGGCGAAGATGGCGATCAGCGCGATCAGCAGGATCACCACCAGACCGCCCAGCGCGCCCTTGTTCTGGCGGAAGTGATACCAGAACTCGGTCAGCGGGTGCGGCGGGCGCGACACGGCGACCGGTTCGGGGGTGGCGGGTTCTGCGTTGGTCGAAAATTCAGCGGACATGGATTGGCCTCACCGCGCGTGACGGATGCGGGGGTTGAGGACGCCGTAAAGCACGTCCACCAGCAGGTTGACCAGGATCACCGAGGTGGCGATCAGCAGGACACCGCCCTGCAGGGCCGGATAGTCGCGGCGGTTGATCGATTCGATCAGCCATTTGCCGACCCCCGGCCAGGAAAAGATGGTCTCGGTCAGGATGGCGCCGCCCAGCAGCGTGCCGACCTGAAGGCCGATGACGGTCACCACCGGGATCAGCGCGTTGCGCAGCGCATGCATGCCGATGACCCGGCCGTCGGCCAGACCCTTGGCGCGGGCGGTACGGATGTAATCCTCGCCCAGCACCTCCAGCATGGCCGACCGCGTCATGCGCGCCACCACCGCCAGCGGCACGGTGCCCAGCACGATGGTCGGCAGGATCAGGTGGGACAGCGCGGAGCGGAACGCGTCGTAATCGCCGGCCATCAACGTGTCGATCAGCATGAAGCCGGTCGCCGGCTCCACGTAATAGACCAGATCCAGGCGGCCAGACACCGGGGTCCAGCCCAGCGCGACCGAGAAGAACAGGATCAGCAGCAGGCCCCACCAGAAGATCGGCATCGAATAGCCGGTCAGGCTGGCGCCCATCACGCCGTGGTCGAACAGCGATCCGCGCTTCACCGCCGCCAGGATGCCGGCGGGCAGGCCGATCAGCGTCGCGAACAGCATGGCGCACAGCGCCAGTTCGAGCGTCGCCGGAAACAGCGTCAGGAACTCGCTCAGCACCGAATTGTGGGTGACCAGCGACAGGCCGAAATCACCCGACAGCACGTGGCCGACATAATCGAGGAACTGTTGCCAGAGCGGCTGGTCGAGACCCAGTTCATGACGGAATGCGGCCAGCCGCTCGGGTGCGATACCCCGTTCGCCGACTCGCACCTCGATGGGGTCGCCGGGAACCAGCCGGATCAGGATGAAGGTCAGAAAGGTGATGCCGAGAAATGTCGGAATCACCAAGCTCACCCGCGTCAGGATGAAGCGAAGCATCGACGGGTACTCGTTTTTTAAAACTATGGTGAAAACTGGAACGGAGCGCTGACTTGGCAACGCCCCGTTCCATCAGGGGCACCTGCCCCCACTCCGGCCCTCCCCCACTTGCGCAGGGTCGGGAATGCCACTCTGTTCAAAGGGTTGGAGGCGCGGAAACCCACGCCTCCAACCCTATACACCCGGCGCCGCACCCCCTTTTTGCGGAGGTGCGCCACGCATCACTTCAGATCGACGCCTTCGAAGCGATGGACGCCGAACGGATCCATCTTGTAGCCGACGACGTTCTTGGCGAGGCCCATGTAAACCACCGAATGGGCGATGGTGTACCAGGGGGCCTCTTCCTTGAAGATGACCTGCGCCTGCTCGTACAGCTTGGTGCGGGCAGCGATGTCGTTGGTGCGCTTGGCCTGGACGACGAGGTCGTCGAATTCCTTGTTGCACCACTTCGACAGGTTGTTGCCGCCCGGACGCGCCGCCTCGCAACCCAGCAGGGTGTAGAGGAAGTTGTCGGGGTCGCCGTTGTCGCCGGTCCAGCCGAGCATGCCCATCTGGTGCTCGCCCTGCTGCATCCGCTTGCGGTATTCGCCCCACTCGTACTGAACGATCTTCGCCTTGACGCCGACCTTGGCCAGATCGGCCTGCATCATCTCGGCGATGCGCTTGGCGTTCGGGTTATACGGGCGCTGCACCGGCATCGCCCACAGGTCGGTCTCGAAGCCGTTGGGATAGCCGGCATCGGCCAGCAGCTTCTTCGCCCGCTCGACGTCGTACGGATAGTCCTCGATCGAGTCGTTGTACGACCACATGGTCGGCGGAATCGGGTTCTTGGCCGGGACGCCGGCGGCCTGATAGACCGCGGCAACCATCGCCTTCTTGTCCATCGCCATGCTGACGGCGCGGCGGACGCGGACGTCGTCGAACGGCTTCTTGGTCACGTTGAAGGAGACGTAACCGACGTTCAGGCCTTCCTGCTCCTGAACGACGATCGAGCCGTCCTTCTTCATCGCCTCGATGTCGGCCGGATTCGGGTACGGCATCACCTGGCATTCGCCGGCCTTCAGCTTGGCCAGCCGGACCGCCGCGTCGGGCGTGATCGCGAAGACGAGGTTGTCGAGCGGCTGCTTGCCGCCCCAATACTGCTCGAACGCCTTGTAGCGGATGACGGCGTCCTTCTGGTAGGCGACGAACTGGAAGGGACCGGTGCCGATGGGAACCTGATCCAGCTTCTCCGGCGTGCCCTTCTTCAGCAGCATCGCGGCGTATTCGGCCGACATGATCGGCGCGAACGGCATGGCGAGGTTGGCCAGGAACGGCGCCTCGACCGCGTTCAGCGTGAACTTGACCGTCAGGTCGTCAACCTTTTCGATCGACTTCAACAACTTCGGCATCGCCATGTCGTTGAAGTAGTCGTAGGCGCCGCCCGACACCTTGTGGAAGGGATTGTCGGCCTTCCACTGGCGCTCGAACGAGAAGATCACGTCGTCGGCGTTGGCGTCGCGCGTCGGCTTGAAATCGTTGTTGCTGTGCCACTTGGCGCCGGCGCGCAGCTTGAAGGTGTAGACCAGACCATCGTCGGAGATGGTCCAGGACTCGGCGAGGCCGGGAACGACCTTGGTGCCGCCATGTTCGAACTGGACGAGGTTGTTGTAGACCGGGAGAGCAACGTCGAAACTGGTGCCGGTCGTGTTCAACATGGGGTTGAAGTTTTCGGGGCTACCCTCGGAGCAATAAACAAGGGTCTTCGCCGCCTGGGCCGGCGCCGACAGCGCCAGCGCCGCGGCCATACCAAGCCCGGCACCCAGCAGGATGCGCTTCATTCGTCTTGCCTCCCGATTCCGGTTGGAGCGTACGGAAATTTGCCAGAACGCTTTTGGAAATAGCGTCGCCATTTGGCGCGTGGCAAAGGCGCCTGTCAACGCCAACATGCATACGTGGCTATACCGTGGCGCAGAGCATATTTTTGGGCACCAATACGTCCGTATGGACACATTTTTGCCCTCAAAAACGAAACAGTTGCAAAGCCAACCATCCGCTTGACCGAATCGATAGTTTCCTTCCCCTGCGAATCAGGTTATCCGGGTGGACCATTCCGGCAATGCCCGCAGCCGACGGGAGTCGGACGGCTGCCATGCACAGCTGCCGTGAAGGGCGGCCGCGGCTGCCATGCTAGGCTGGGTTGCACCCGTCATGGAACCCCCTTTTCGGGAACCCCCTTTTCGGATACCGATCCGGCGATGTCGCTTCCGCTCCTGCCGTCCTTCCTGCGAACCGGTCCGCTGGCCGGCCCGTTGGCCGCCTATGGCCTCTACATCGTCGGTTCCGCCCTGCTGGCTTCAAACCCGGTGGTCGGGCGGGCGGTGGCGCATGTGGTGCCGCCGATCGGGCTGGCCTTCTGGCGCTGGCTGATCGCCTTCCTGATCGTGCTGCCCTTCGCCTTGCCGGGGCTGCTGACCCACCGTGTTCAATTGAAGCGGCAGTGGCGGCGCTATCTGCTGCTGGGCGTGCTGGGCCAGGGAATTTCGGGCGCCATCGTCTATTACGGGCTGGAGCGGACCAGCGCCACCAACGCCAGCCTGATCTATGCGACCAGCCCGGCGATGATCCTGGCGCTGGCCGCCGTCTGGCTGGGCGACGCGATCCGGCCGCGGCAGGTGCTGGGCATCCTGCTGGCGATGGCGGGCGTGCTGGTGATCCTCACCCGCGGCGATCTCGACGCCTTGCGCCACCTGTCCTTCAATTCCGGCGACCTGCTGGTGTTGACCGGGGCAGTATCCTGGTCGGTCTACACCATCCTGCTGCGGCAATCGGGCACACCCCTGCCGGTGGTCACCGCCTTCGCGGCGAACGCCTTCGCCGGGGTGCTGGTGCTGGCTCCCTTCTATGCGTGGGAGACGGTGGCGGTGCGGCCGGTGCCCTTCTCCGTCTCCACCATCCTGTCGATCGTCGCGGTCGCGCTGTTCGCGTCGGTCCTGGCGCTGCTCGCCTATCAGAAGACCATCGCGATGATGGGGGCCGCGCGCGCCTCCACCGCGCTGTACGTCTCGCCGCTGTGGGCGGCGCTGGCGTCCTGGGTTCTGCTGTCCGAGCCGCTGCAGGGCTTTCACCTGATGGGGGTGGCGCTGGTCCTGCCCGGCGTGATGCTGGCCACCCTGCAAGCCCGCAAGCCGGCGGCGGAGCCGGCGACCGAAGCGGCCTGAATGCTATTGCCTGATCGGGGCGGCCCGCCCATCTTGGCCGGAACTCCGCATCCTGATTCCGTCCGGTCATGCCCGATACCGCGCCCACCCCGCTCCTGCTCTGTGCCGACGATTATGGCTTGGCGCCCGGCGTCAACGCCGCCATCCGCGACCTGATCGCCCAGGGACGCCTGACCGCCACCTCCGTCATGAGCCTCTGCCCGCACTGGCGTGAGGGTGCCGCGGCCCTGCGCGAGCTGCAGGACAAGGCGGATATCGGGCTGCATTTCACCCTGACCGACCAGCCGCCACTGGGGGCCATGCCGACGCTGGCGCCGGACGGGCGGTTGCCGCCGCTGGGGCGGCTGATGGGCTGGGCCTATCGCGGGAAATTGAGCACGCCGGCGGCGCGGGCGGAGATCCGTGACGAACTGTCGCGCCAGATCGCCGCCTTCACCGACGCCTGGGGGGCGCCGCCCGACTATATCGACGGCCACCAGCACATCCACCAGTTGCCCGGCGTGCGCGACGCGGTGGTGGAGGCGCTGGCCACCCTGCCCGGCGCCTATGTCCGCCTGTGCGGCGAGCCGGTGGCCGCGGTGCTGCGCCGGGGCGTCGCAGTGCCGAAGACGCTGCTGATCGGTGGATTGGGTGGCGCGCTGAGGCGCATGGTGCGGGCACGCGGCATCCCGGCCAACGACCGCTTCGCCGGAGTCTATGACTTCGCCGGCAACCGGCCCTTCGCCGAGCTGATGTCCCGCTTCCTCGATGGGATCGGCGGCCGGACCCTGGTGATGGTCCATCCCGGCCTGCCCGACGAGGAGCTGCGCCGCGTCGACACTCTGGTCGAGCCGCGGCGCACCGAATACGACTATCTGCGCGGGCCGGAGTTCGCCGCGCTCTTGAAAGCGCACAACATCCGCCTGACCCGCTTCGCCGGCTTTCCCCGGTAAAGCGACGCCCTACTCCTCGTCGTCCGGCTGCCAAGCCCGGCGGCGCAGCTTGAAGCGCTGGACCTTGCCGGTCTCCGTCCGCGGCAGCGCGTCGAGGAATTCCACCGCGCGGGGGTACTTGTAAGGCGCGATGTGCTCCTTGACGAAGCTCTGCAGTTCCTCCGCCAGACGCTCGTCGGGGCGGACATCGTCGCGCAGAACGACGAAGGCCTTGGGGATGGTGCCGCGCACCGGATCCGGGGCGGCGATCACCGCGCATTCCTGCACCGCCTCGTGGCTCAGCAGGATGTTCTCGACCTCCAGACCGGAGATCTTGTAGCCGGCCGAGACGATCAGGTCGTCTGTGCGGGCGTGATACCAGAAGAAGCCGTCCTCATCGACGTGGAAGGCGTCGCCGGTCAGGTTCCAGCCCTGCTGGACATAGCTTTCCTGGCGCGGATCGTCGAGATAGAGGCAGCCGGTCGCCCCGCGCACCGCCAGCCGGCCGACCTGTCCGGGGGGAAGCCGGCGGAACTGGTCGTCGACCACCATCGCCTCGTATCCCGGCACCGGCTTGCCGGTGGAGCCCGGCCGGACATCGCCGGGGACGGCGTGCAGCACGGCGTTCAGCAGCTCGGTGGTGCCCAGGCTGTCGAGGATCTGCAGCCCGGTGGCGTCGCGCCAGCCCTCGAAGGTCTGCTGCGGCAGCGGTTCCCCAGCCGAAACGCAGAGGCGCAGAGAGGACAGACCGTTGGCCAAAGCCGGATCGGCGGCCATGCGGCCGATCATGCCGCGGTAGACCGTGGGCACGGTGAACATCACCGTCGCCCGGTGGCGGGTGGCGGCCTCCAGCAGCCGGTCGGCGGTCCCACGCTCCAGCAGGATGACCGACGCGCCGATGCGCAGCGGGAACAGCAGCAGCCCGCCCAGCCCATAGGCGAAGGCCAGCGTCGGCGAGCCGCAGAACACGTCCTCGGCCGTCGTGCCCAGCACCGAGCGCGGCGACAGGTCGGAGATCGCCAGCAGATGGCGGTGGAAATGGGCGGCCGCCTTCGGCGTTCCGGTGGTGCCGGAGGTGAAGGCGATCAGCGCCACGTCGTCCTGCGCCGTGTCGGCGGCCTCGAACCCGGCCGGCTTGGTGGCGATGCGGTGTTCCAGCTCGCCATCGCGGAAGCCGACGATGCGCAGCGACGGCAGCGCCGCCTCTTCCAGATCGTCGAGGTAATGGGTGTCGCACAGCGCCATGTCGATGGCGGCGCGCTTCAGCACGTCGGCCAGTTCCGGCGCGCGCAGCAGCGGCATCGTCGGCACCAGAACGCCGCCGGCCTTGATGACCGCCAGCCAGCAGGCGGCCAGCATCGGCGTGTTGGGGCCGCGCAGCAGGACGCGGTTGCCGGTGACCAGCCCGTAATCCTCGGTCAGGACGCGGGCGATGCGGTCGACGGTGTCGCGCATCCGGCCATAGCTCCACACCTCGCCGTCACCGCCGATCAGGCAGGGACGCCCGTCCCAGCCGCGCTCGCGCCAGCCGTCGATCAGGACGGAGGCGGCATTCAGGCGTTTCGGGTATTGGAGTTCAGGGCGTTCGAGAATCAGGTCGGGGCGTTGCGCCGGCGCCGGCAGCCGGTCACGGGTGAAGCTGTCCTGATGTCCGGATGGCGTCATGCGCGGTGCTGCCTCCCCCCATTGGCTAACGGGGAGGATGGGGCCGGCGTGATCGGTGGGCGGAACCTGCCGCCACACGCGCGGTTCAGACACGGCCATGCCATCGGCCGGCGCGAATGCGCATCCCTTCATGGGCAATGCTCCATCTCCCCCCGCAGAGGACGCATGAACACGCCTCCGTCTTATCTTTTATGCTCCGACTATAGTGCCGGGGGGAGCAAGTGAGCCATGCAACGAACGAATGGTGGGTGCACCATCAATCGCCATTCCTGCCGGGACAAGTGACTGAAAAGGCCTGTTTTTCGTTGGTAAGACGCACGATTCGGACCGAAAGTACGGGTCGGCGTACCAACCGTCAGCCGTTCTGCAGATAGATGTCGATCTCGCCCTGCTCCATCACATGGGCGGTGCCGTGGATGATCCCGTTGGCGACCTGGATGATGCGGTGGATCATCGCGACGGAGGCCTGGCAGTCCATCCGCAGCTTGTCGGGATCGCCGCTGTCGATGTCGGTGCCGATCCGCTCCAGCGTGTGGGCGATCACCTGATGGGCCTGGGCGATGGTGTCCTCGAAGGGGCGGAGGAACTTCGACGGCACATGGCCGTAGGCCTCGATCGCCAGTTCCTTGTCGGAAAAGCCGCTGTCGCGGAAATGCTCGGCATAGCTCTTGGGTTGCCAGATGCGGCATTCCTCCAGCATGTCCGGCATGTCCGGGATCATCTCGATCAGCATCACGATTTCGTTGAAGTGATTAAGATAGTCGGTCGCCAGCAGCGTCTTTTCCGAGATGTTCGTGCCGCGCACGCGTTCCCGCCATTGGACGAAGTCGGCCAACTCATCCGGCGGAATGCCATCCATCAGGGACCGATCCAACTCTTGGTCTTCCATGCACAAACCCGGACCCGATGACACCCAACCCCAACCGTGGGCCGATGTCCTTAACGTTGGATTAAACGGGTTGCAAGCGTCGGGTTGTGAAAGTCACCAATTGACGAAATGAATGCGGTAACAGGGCCGTTATCCATCCAGATAAAAATTCGCCGCCGGCGCCCATCCGCATGATCTCGCGGCGGCGCCAGGCGGCGGAAGGACTGGCGGTTCAGGGAGGAATCACACCATTGGCGGTTCCAACACGCCTTCTGCCGGTTGGTTCCCGGGCGGTGTGCTTGGTTTTTTCAATTGCCGGACCGCGCGACCCGAAAGTCACGATACGCAGAAAGAAAAACGCGCCGGCCTGGGGGTGGCCGGCGCGTTCGAGGATCGGGAACACTCGCCTCGCCCTCACACGGCAGATGCGCAGCAAATGCCGGAGGGCAAAGTCAGAGTAGGCTGGTAAGTCTTTCGGAACGGTTAAATCCCGGCCTCCGCAACCCCCTATGCGGCGGGGGTCATAGACCGCCGGCCGGCCTCGCCGGCCCCTGTCATGCCCTGTTGCATACCATGCATACTGAGTAATCCTTTGCAGGTATCTCGAATAAATCTTTCGGGTTCACTCCCGTTAGGCCGTGGACTGCGCCATATGAATTTGACCGTTGCAGGTCGCAATGCGTCAGTCTGCTGTGAAGGCAGCGTCGATGGCGTCGCGACCTCCGGCGGGAACCGACCTCCGGAATTCGTCGCCGGTTTTCGCCGCCGAACACTTCAAGCCCGGAAGGATCGGGTTGCACCGGCCGCATCCGGGTATCCGGAGCGGCATGTCGGGTGGATGCCAGGAACACGCGCCGCAGAAAGGCACGGGGAGAGAGATGGAGCAGTACACCGGTCACTTCATGCAGCATTTGCCCTACCTGCGCCGCTATGCCCGCGCGCTGACCGGGACGAACGGGCGGGGGGACGCCTTGGTGACCCGCACTCTGGAATGGTATCTGGAGGCGGACGAGGCTGAAACCGGCCGGGGCGGCGACCTGTCGCGCGGCACGCTCTATCGCCATCTGAACGAGTTGCAGGACGAGGAAGGCGCGCCCCCGGCGGTGGCGCCCTATCATCCGGTCGAATCGGCGCTGATGACGCTGGAGGAGACCGACCGCCGGCTCTACCTTCTGGTCAATCTGGAGGATCTGCCGGTCGGCGACGCCGCGGCCGTCCTGGGCATCGCCCCGGAGGACGCGATGGAGCGGCTGAACCATGCCCGCGAGCGTGTCCGCGCCCGGCTGACCGCCACCATCCTGATCGTCGAGGATGATGCCATCATCGCCTTCGATCTGGCGGAAACGGTGCGCGGCATGGGTCACATCGTCTGCGGCAACGCCGCGACGATGGACGAGGCGCTGTCGCTGGCGGCGGAACACCGGCCGACGCTGGCCCTGATGGACATCCGGCTGGCCGACGGCGACAACGGTCTGGAGGTGGCGCGCGAGTTGCGGGCCCGCCGGTTCCTGCCGGTGATCTTCGTCACCGCCTTCCCCGACGATCTGGCCAAGCACGGGTTGGAGCATCTGGGTCCGGTGATCCCGAAGCCCTTCACCCGCGACCAGATCGAACAGGCGATCACCCGCGCGGTGTTCATGCCCCAGCCGGAAGACGCCCGCGAGACGGCGCAGCCCCACTGAGGGGCGGCGCCGCCTTATCCGGCTTTAGCGGAAGACCACCGTCTTGTTGCCGTTCAGCAGCACGCGGTGCTCCACGTGATAGCGGACGGCGCGGGCAAGCACGATGTTCTCGATGTCACGCCCGATGGCCACCAGGTCGTCGGGCGTCATCGTGTGGTCGACGCGCTCGGCCTCCTGCTCGATGATCGGGCCTTCGTCGAGGTTGGAGGTGACATAGTGCGCGGTGGCGCCGATCAGCTTCACGCCTCTCGCATGGGCCTGATGATAGGGCTTGGCCCCCTTGAAGCTGGGCAGGAAGCTGTGGTGGATGTTGATGACCCGGCCGGCCATCCGCTCGCACAAGGCCCCCGACAGCACCTGCATGTAGCGGGCGAGCACGACGAGGTCGATTTTCTCCTCGTCCACGATCTCCAGCAGGCGGGCTTCCTGATGCGCCTTGTTGTCGGGGCCGACCGGCAGATGGTGGAACGGGATGTTGTGCCACGCCGCCAGTTGGTAGAAGTCGCGGTGGTTGGAGACGATGGCCGGGATTTCGATCGGCAGGTAGCCGGTGCGGTAGCGGTACAGCAGGTCGTTCAGGCAATGGCCGAACTTCGACACCATGATCAGCACGCGCGGACGGCGGCGGGCATCGTGGATCTTCCAGGTCATGCCGAAGCGTTCGGCCACCTGGGCGGCGAATTCGGCCTCCAGCTGCGCCTTCGCCGGCCCGGCCGGGTTGCCGTTGAAGCTGACGCGCATGAAGAACAGGCCGGAGATGCGGTCGCCGAACTGCGCGCTGTCGATGATGTTGCAGCTCCGCTCCGCCAGGAAGCCGGACACCGCGAAGACGATGCCGACGGTGTCGGGGCAGGAAACGGTGAGGATATAGTCGGAGCCGGTCTCAGACATCGCGCGTCCACCATGGCGTACAGCAAGAAATAGGGGGAAGCTTCCCTAGCACGAACGCCGCGATGTTGCACCCGCTTCATGTGCGGATGCGCACATGGCTGCACCGTCAGGCGGGCCACACTGCCGAGCGGGAATGCCCTCGATCCCGCGCTCCCCACGCCGCTCTGGCGCAGATGCGCCGGCGGTGAGACAATCGGCGGCGGCCGGACTGGCCGGCATCGTGAAGGCGGGGTCACCCATGGCAACCGGCGGCAAGATCATCGGTGAGTACACCAAGGGCAAGGTCGACAAGCTGATGACGGCGGATGCCGCCGACAGCAGCCGCAGCCAGCGCATCCGCCATTTCCTGGAAAACATGGATGCGGCGATCCTGGAGGCCAACTGCGAGGTCATCGGGCGCGAACTGCCGAACCTGGACCGCGACAGCTTCCTGCGCATGGCGGTGCGGGTGGCGGAACTGCGCGCCGACTATATCCGCGCCGGCCTGAAGATGTCCGAATCCCGGCATCCTGATTCCTCCACCGTCACCGACCTCGCCCGCCTGCGCGCCGCCTACGAGGAGATGCTGGCCGTCTATGAGGCGGCCGAACGGGTGATCGAGCGCGGATACGCCAAGCTGGGGTGAGGCCTCCTTCGGCCATCATTCCCGCGAAGGCGGAATCCAGCCATTCCAGCAGTTTCCCAGAGAGGGTTTCCTGGTTCCCCGCCTTCGCGGGGAAGACGGCCGAGAGTGGCCCCGGCAGGGAGCCGAAAACAAAAATCCCCTCCCCCGCGATCCTGCGGAGAAGGGGCGCGACCGATCGGTCACATATTCAGTGGCGACTTTCCATAGCGACGCCCGGTGGCCGGATGATGGCCGGTATCAGGGCTTACACGTCGTGGAAATGTTCCAATTCACGACGCAGGCTGGTCGCCTCTTGCCGCAGGCCGACGATCCGGCGGACGTCAGGACTGGGCTGCTGTTCCTCGCGTTCGAGCTTGTCCTCGATATCGCGCTGCTCTTGCCGGATGATGTTGAACAGGGCTTTCCTCAACATCGACACCTCCCGAGCTGATCGCTAAAATTTTAGCGCTTTTTCAATCGGTCATCAAGCAACCAATCACGTCTGTCGAATTCTCAGCCTTTCAAGTGTGCCCGCATGACCGGAGGCTCACAAATATTCAGAAACGGTAACCTGCCCGGTCTTGACAATACTTTTTTGCAGCCGCATTGGTTAATGAATCAGGCTAGACCAACGGGTGGCACAACGGGTCGGGCGACCTGACGCCGCGGTCTCCCCACCTTTGCAGCATGGTATTTCTGGCGATGGATCGACGACAGCTGCTTGGGCTCGGGCTGAGCAAACTTTGGTTAACCGCTTTCGGCACCGCAGCACTGGCCCTGGCCGATCCGCCGGGCACGGCTTTGGCTGCGGAGCGGCGGCCCGGCCGCAAGCCGGCCGGCGGCGGATCGTCGCGGCCCCGGCTGGTGATGCTCGATCCCGGCCATGGCGGCAACGATCCCGGCGCGATCGGCACCCGCGGCACCTTCGAGAAGGAGGTGACGCTCGACATCGCCCACGAGGTCGCACGCATCCTGGCCGACCGAACCAACGTCGCGGTGAAGCTGACGCGGCGCGACGACCGCTTCCTGGCGCTGGACGAGCGGGTGGCGCTGACGCGCGAGGCCGGGGCCGAGCTGTTCGTGTCGATCCATGCCGACAGCGCCCCCAATGCCGATGCCCGCGGGCTGTCGGCCTACATCCTGTCGGAAAAGGCGTCGGACTCCTTCGCCTCGCGCCTCGCCCAGCAGGAGAATCAGGCCGACCGCTTCGGAAAGCCGGGATCGTTGGGCGGCGGCCGGATCGTCAAGGACATCCTGCTGGACCTGACGGCGCGCCACACCCGCCATGCCTCGCTGGCCGCCCGCCAGCTTCTGGTGGAGGGCGCAGGCAAGGAGCTGCGCCTGCTGGAAAACCCGATGCGCTCGGCCAATTTCGCGGTGCTGAAGGCGCCGGACGTGCCGTCGGTGCTGGTGGAGACCGGCTTCCTGTCCAATCCCAGGGACGAGGAAATCCTGCGTGACGCCACGGCGCGGCGGGTCGTTTCGCGCGTCCTGGCCCGCGAGATCGCACGCGTGCTCTCCAGCCCAGCTTTCGCCTGATTTTGCCCCGAGACTGCATGAGGCTCTGCGGCGAAACTTCCGCCGCGGCCGCTCCTTCGCAGTCGCAGCGACTGCAACATCCGTGCATCACCTCGGGACAAAGTGACGATGACTGGTGAAAGCCTCGAATTTCCCCATTGCAAAGACCGTTCCGCCGTGACTTTTTCCGGCCGCGCGCCGCATTTTCCCGGCGCTCGACACGCAGGCGAAGGGAGGCACGCTGTGACGGGTTTGAGCCGCCTTTGGATGATGGTCGCACTTGCCTGCGCAGCAGGGACCTCGCTGGCCGGTTGCGGGCCGCTGGTGCTGGGCACCGCGGGCGGCGCCGCCGTCGTGGCCTCGCAGGAGCGCGGTTTCAGCGGCTTCGTCAGCGACACCGAAATCCGCGCCCGCATCAATTCGCTGTGGCTGCAGCATTCGATCGACATGACCAACCGGATCGGTCTGACCGTCGACCAGGGCCGCGTGCTGCTGACCGGCCGCGCCGCCGACGCGCAGATGCGGCTCGACGCGGTGCGTCTCGCCTGGCAGGCCGACGGCGTCAAGGAAGTCATCAACGAAATCCAGATCGACAACGGGTCCAGCATCGTGGACACCGCGCGCGACACCTGGATTTCAACCCAGATTCGCAGCCGGATCACGTTCGATGCGAATATTCATAGCCAAAATTACAGCATCGATACCGTCGATGGTGTTGTCTATCTGATGGGTGTCGCCAGTTCACAGGAAGAGCTGAACAACGTGCTCCAGCACGCCCGTTCGGTGCCCAACGTTCAACGCGTCGTCAGCTACGTGCGTCTGCTCTCAAACCAAAACCTCCAGGGTTGAAACCCGACCGCCATGGCCTCCGCCCTATCCCGCGTCCTCGCCGTTCTCCGCACCGCCGCCGTCGCCGCAGCCCTGATCCTGCCGGCGGCGGTCGCGGCCGGTCCCGTTCTGGCGCAGGATGCGGTGACGCAGGGGGCGGCGCAGGGCAATCCGGCGGCGCAAGACATGGTGGCCCAGGATCAGGACGGCGGCGGGGCGGACTCCCCCGCCGCCGGCACGCCGGGTCCGGCCAACCGCCTGTTCGTCCAGGCGCTGCAGCTGATCAGGCAGGCCGACAACACTTATGACGTCGCCGAGGAGTCGCGCCTTCTGAAGGAGGCCGACAAGCTGTTCAACGAGATCGTGACGAAATACCCCGACAGCCCGCTGGCGGTGCAGCTCGTCACCAACCAGTTCGTCGGCGACTTCGACTTCTACGAATTCCGCTCGCGCATCCGGGCGCTGGTCTGCAACGACGCGCTGAACAGCCTGTGCTTCCTCCACCGCATCGGCGAGATGCTGCCGCCGGTGGAAACGCCGATCACCGCCGCGCGCTGGGACTGGCTGTCGCTGGCGGTCGCCTACCAGCAGCTGGGCGACACCGGCCGCGCCAAGGAGATCATGGCGCCCTTCGTCAGCGCGGTGCGCCGCGGCGGCGTCGCCGACAGCTCCGGCCAGGATCTGTTCGTCGCCCGCGCCCTGTCGCTGATGGGTCAGACGTCGCTGGCGCTCGACATCACGCGGCAGATCAACGACTGCTCGACCCGGATCTACAACCTCGCCGATATCGCCAAGGCGGCGTCCTGGCGCGGTGACGCGGCAATGACCAACGCGCTGGCCGACGAGGCCAAGGGCTACGCCTCCAGCCACAATTGCTCGTGGGAGCTGGGGCTGGTCGCCCAGACGCTGCTGCGCGCCGGCAAGGAGGCGCAGGCCCGCACCCTGTTCCTGAACACGGTCGAGACGCAGTTCTCCAAGTTCAAGGAAACCCGCGGCGACTGCTGCCCGCCGGAGCTGGCGGTGGCGGCGGCCGACATCGGCGAGCCGAAGCTGGCGCTTGGCCTGCTCAGCACCGTGCAGGACGAGAACCCGTGGACGATCCCGGCGGTGCTGGGGCGGCTGGCCAAGCGGGGCGAGACGGCGATGGCCGTCGCCTATGCGGAACAGGTCGCCGACATCGACACCCGTGGCGAGGCTTATGCCGAGCTGATCGACGCGGCGATGAAGCGTGGCGAGCCGGCCGTCGCCAACGACCTGATGAACCGCCTGAACAAGCTGGCGGACGACTCCGCCGGCCGCCGACCCGGCCTGCTGGCACAGCGGGCCAAGGCGGAAAAGGCCTTCTACAACGACGACCGCTGGCGCCGCACCTTCCAGCAGGCGATCAACGCGGCGGAAAAGGCCAGCAACTTCGTCCGCCGCGACATCGGCGCCCCGCTGCTGGCCGCACTGGTCAGGATCGAGACCGGCCTGCCGATGCTGGATTGAAGACGATCATTACCCCACCGCCAGCACCAGCTTGCCGACATGCTGGTTGCTCTCCATCAGCCGGTGGGCGTCGGCGGCCTGGTCGAGCGGGAAGACCTCGTGGATGACGGGCTTGATCTTGCCCTGCTCGATCAGCGGCCAGACGCGGGCCTTCAACTGGTCGGCCACCGCCTGCTTGTAGGCGACGGGACGCGCCCGCAGGGTGGAGCCGGTCAGCACCAGACGCTTGGTCATGACGGGGAAGAAGTTCACGTTGGCCGTCGCCCCGCGGACGAAGCCGATGCAGACATAGCGGCCCTCGACCGCCAGCGCGTCGATGCTGCGGGCGACGTAGTCGCCGCCGACGATGTCCAGCACCACATTCACGCCGGCGCCGCCGGTCGCCTCCTTGACCACCGCGACGAAATCCTCCTCGGCGTAGTCGATGGCGCGTTCGGCGCCCAGCCGGATGCAGGCGCCGCATTTGTCGGGTCCGCGGGCGGTGGCGAAGACGCGCGCGCCGAAGGCCGCACCCAGTTGGATCGCCGTGGTGCCGATGCCGGACGTGCCGCCATGGACCAGCAGCGCCTCGCCGGGCTGGAGCGCGCCGCGCTCGAACACGTTCGACCAGACGGTGAAGAAGGTCTCCGGCAGGGCCGCCGCCTCGGCCATCGACAGGCCGGCGGGAATCGGCAGGCATTGGGCGGCCGGCACCACGCAGAACTCGGCATAGCCGCCGCCGGCCAGCAGGGCGCAGACCGGATCGCCGACCTGCCAGCCCTCCACCCCTTCGCCCAGCGCATCGACGGTCCCGGCGACCTCCAGACCTGGAATGTCGGTGATGCCCGGCGGCGGGTTGTACTTGCCGAGCCGCTGCAGCACGTCGGGCCGGTTGACGCCGGCAGCCTGGATGGCGATGCGGATCTCGCCCGGCGCCGGATCGGGAACCGGACGGCGCGCCGCGACCAGCACCTCCGGCTTGCCGGGCTGGCTCACCTCGACGGCCGTCATGCTTCTGGTGTCTGTCATTCGGATCGTTCCCCTGCCCTGTCGTCGTGATGGGTTTGGGGGCACTGTGTCGTCACGGCGGACGGCCAGTCCACGCGGCGATGGATCCGATTTCGCCCTGCGGAAAAGTCAAAAAAATGGCCGTGCTGCACACAGCACGGCCAGTCTCCGAGAGAAGCGCGAACATGCAAAACAACACATCCGCCCGATGAGAAAGGAACGCCTTTCCCGAGACAGACAATCGCACCGATCCGATCGATTTGCCCGAGAAAAAAGCCGCTTTTCCATTCCGTGGAAACGATTCTTTTCTCAAGAAAAAAGGCCGCGTCCCGTGAGGAACGCGGCCCTGAGTGCGCCAGGGAGGAATGCCAACGTGCACCACCTGCCGTCAGCTCTTGGCGTTACTGTTCCGTGTAAGGGTCAGTTGGGAACCGGCACGCGGCCGCCCAGTTCCTGCGTCACCGCGGCGGCGGCGCGCTTGACCATCTCGCCCAGGGCGCGCAACCGCGCGTCCTCGATGCGCCGGCTGGAGCCGGACAGCGACAGGGCGCCCATCACACGGGAATTCTCGTCGAAGATCGGGGCGGCGACACAGCGCAGGCCGGACACCCGCTCCTCCTGGTCCAGGGCATAGCCGCGGGTGCGGACCAGCGTCAGGTCGCGGTAGAGCGCCGGCAGCGACGACAGGGTGCTGCGGGTGAACTGGCGCATGCCGCGCTGGGTGACGATGGTCTGGATCTTGGTCTCCGGCATGCCGGCCAGCAGAGCCTTGCCGACGGCGGAGCAGTGCAGCAGCGTGCGGTCGGTCTGCGGCACCGCGACCTGGGCGGCGCGGGGACCGCCGACGCGGGCCAGATAGAGCGCCTCGCCATTCTCCTCGACGGCGAGGTTCACGATCTCGCTGCTCTCCTCCATCAGGCGGCGCATGCGGGGACGGGCGACATCGACCAGATTGCGGGTCTTCAGGAAATTGGCGCCGGTCATATAGGCCTGGACGCCGACCACCCAGCCGCGCGCGCTCTGGTCGAAGCGGACGTAGCGCTCGTACTGCAGGGTCGTCAGCAGGCGATGGGTGGTGGAGGGCGACAGGGTCGCGGCCTCAGACAACTCGGTCAGGGTCATCGGCCCGTCATTGGAGCCGAGGATCGTCAGGATGTTCAGCGCGCGGCACAGCGACTGGACGACTTGGCCCCGATCGGCTTTGGCATCGGCCTTGGCGTCCTTGCCGTTGTCGTTCTTCACCCGCGGCGTTTCGATGATGGCGGTCTTGATGATCGCGGCGGCGCCCTCGCTGGGGTCATCGTGGATGATGCGGCGGGCAGTGCTCGTGTGGGCTTGCGCTTTCATGTCCCATCTCCCTCGGGGTCCGGCGCGTTGATTGCGCCTGTCTGTTGCGGCTGATGGCGTGAGTGACAGAAGCTTTGTGTGAAGCGCGGGACCGTCGCGGACGGCGGTCCCGCGGGGTACCGGTCAACCTTTGAAAATGGACTGCATGGTGGAGCCCAGGCTGGCGGGGCTGTCGGCGACGGCGATGCCGACCGACTTCATGAAGTCGATCTTGAAGTCGGCGGTGTCGTT
>NZ_LGQU01000121.1:0-26629 GCF_003115935.1 Azospirillum sp. TSH20 | reverse complement strand
TGGGCTAGGGCGCCCCCCCCGCCGATCCGGTTGCGGACGGCCCGGATGCTGCTTGCGGCGGGGGATGCTGCGGGACTGAGGCCCATTCCCATTCCCACGGCGATGCGGATGAGACGCCCTGGTGGCGCGGGGGCAAGGCCCGGCTGACCATGACGGCCGGTGCGGCTCTGGCCGCCGCGACGGTGCTCGGCCTGCTGGTGCCGGCGACGGAGCCCTGGGCCTTCCCGCTGGCGCTGATGGTTGGGCTGGTCCCGGTGGCGCGGCGCGCCCTGGCGGCGGCACGGGCCGGAACCCCCTTCTCCATCGAGATGCTGATGACGGTCGCCGCCGTCGGCGCCCTGCTGATCGGCGCGGTGGAGGAGGCGGCGACGGTCCTGGTCCTCTTCCTGATCGGCGAACTGCTGGAGGGGGTGGCGGCCGGCCGGGCGCGGGCCGGCATCCGCGGCCTGACGGCGCTGGTGCCCGACACGGCGTTGCTGGAGCAGGACGGCGCCGCCCCGCAGGCCGTCCCCGCCGCCGGGCTGGCCGTCGGCTCCGTCATCCTGGTGCGGCCGGGAGACCGGGTGGCGGCCGACGGCATCGTGCTGTCCGGCCGCAGCGCCGTCGACGAGTCCCCCGTCACCGGCGAGAGCGTGCCGAAGCTTAAACGCGAGGGCGATACGGTCTTCGCCGGCACCATCAACGCCGACGGCGCGTTGCGCGTCCGCGTCACCGCCGCGGCGCGCGACAACACCATCGCCCGCATCGTCCGGCTGGTGGAGGAGGCGCAGGCGAGCAAGGCCCCGACCGAACGGCTGATCGACCGCTTCGCCCGCCTCTACATGCCGGGCATCGTCGGCGTGGCGGCGCTGGTCGCCCTGGTGCCGCCGCTGGCCTTCGGCGGTGGCTGGACGGAGTGGATCTACCGCGCCCTGGCGGTGCTGCTGATCGGCTGTCCCTGCGCGCTGGTGATCTCCACCCCGGCGGCCATCGCCGCCGGCCTGTCGAATGGCGCCCGGCGCGGGCTGCTGCTGAAGGGCGGCGCCGTGCTGGAGGCGTTGGGCCGCATCACCACCGTCGCCTTCGACAAGACCGGCACCCTGACGGAAGGCCGGCCCCGCGTCACCGACTTGGCTCCCTTCGGCGTCGGCGAGGCGGAACTGCTGGCCGACGCCGCGGCGCTGGAAGCCGGGTCGAGCCACCCGCTGGCCCGCGCCATCCTGGCCGCGGCGGCAGAACGCGGCATCGCCCCGCCCGCGGCCGGCGAGGTGACGGCACTCCCCGGCGCCGGGCTGAACGGCCGGGTGGCCGGCCGTAGGGTGGCGCTGCTGTCGCCCCAGGCCGCCGCATCCGCCCTGAGGCCTGCGCAGGCGGAGCAGGCCGCCGCCTTCGCCGGGACGGGCAAGACCGTCTCCGTCCTGCTGGTGGACGGCATTGCCGCCGGTCTGATCGCCATGCGCGACGAGCCGCGCCCCGACGCCCACAGCGGGATCGCGGCGCTGGACCGCGCCGGCATCCGCTCGCTGATGGTGACCGGCGACAATGCCCGGACCGCCGGGGCGGTCGCCGGAGCGTTGGGCATGATGGCACATGCCGAACTGCTGCCGGAGGACAAGCTGCGCATCGTCCGCAGCCTCCAGGCCGATGGGCAGCGGGTGGCGAAGGTCGGCGACGGCATCAACGACGCCCCGGCGCTCGCCGCCGCCGATGTCGGCATCGCGATGGGCGGCGGCACCGACGTGGCGCTTGAGACGGCCGACGCCGCCATCCTGCACGGCCGGGTCGGCGACGTGGCGGCGATGGTGGCGTTGTCACGCCGCACCATGGCCAACATACGGCAAAACATCGCATTGGCTTTGGGCTTGAAGGCTGTCTTCCTGCTCACCACCGTGTTGGGCGTCACCGGGCTGTGGCCCGCGATCCTGGCGGACACCGGCGCCACCGTGCTGGTCACCGCCAACGCCCTGCGCCTTCTGTCCGTCCGTCCCTGAACGCCCGGACCAGAGAACTGATTTCGTTAGGAGAAATTCCATGAGCATGACGCGGCGGACGATGATGCGGGGAGCGGCGCAAGGGGCCTTGGCGACCGTTCTGGCGCTCGGCCTTGGGTCGATGGGGCTGCCGGGCATGGTCCGCGCCGCCGTTCCCGCCGGCGGTTCGGCGGTGGAGGTCTGGAAGGCCGCGAGCTGCGACTGCTGCGAGGGCTGGGTGCGGCACATGCGCGCCGCCGGCTTCGAGGTCACCGTCCACACCGTCGACGACGTGACGCCGATGAAGCGCATGGCCGGCGTGCCGGACGACCTCGCCTCCTGCCACACGGCGCGGGTCGGCGGCTATGTGCTGGAGGGCCATGTGCCGGCCGACGACGTGCGGCGGCTTCTGGCCGAACGGCCGCAGGCCCGCGGGCTGGCGGTCCCCGGCATGCCGCAGGACGCCCCCGGCATGGACATGGGTGTCGGCCAGCCCTATCAGGTCATGCTGTTCGGTGCCGCCGGCGGACCGCAGGTCTTCGCCCGTCATTGACGGGTCCGATGCGTCCCGGATGATGGCCAGGGGTGATGGCCTGGGCGGCGTTCAGGCCGCCTCGGCCATTGGTGGGCTGGCCGGCGCGGCTTTGCGCGACCGGACCAGCAGGCCGTTGACCATCGCCTGCCCCGGCAGTTCGATGAAGCGGTAGGTCAGGGCCGACAGGACGATCACCGCCAGCAGATAGCCGCCGCTCACCAGATCCATCACCCAGGCGTCGCCGAAGGAGAGCAGCCGGTCGCTGCCGCCCTCCACCTCGCGCTCGACGAACAGCGGCCGGCCGAGGACCCCCTGCATCACCGTCGTGCCTTTCTGCAGCACGGCGATCAGCAGGGCATGCACCATGTAGATCGAGTAGGACCAGGCGCCCAGCCGCTGGAAGGGCGAGGTCGCCAGCAGGCGGGAGACCGGCCCGGCTTCGAAGGCGAACACCCACACCACCAGCCCGAACAGGAGCGGCGCCGCCAGCGACAGGGCGTTGCCCCCCGCGGCCGAGACGAAGGCCACCACCGCCAGCAGCGCCCCCGCCTCGGCCAGTCCGCCGGCAAGCCGGGACACGGCTGTATCGGGGCGCCTGTTAGCGGCCGCCCGATACAGCCGGTAGACGAGGCAGCCGGTGAAGAAGCCGTAGAGGCAGCGGAAATAGCCGTAGTCGATGCTGGTGTCGATGTAATTGGCGGAAAAGCGCATCACCATCAGGGCACCGGCGACGGCGAGCGCTGCCATCGCCACGGCCAGCACCCTTGGCCGGCGCACCATCAGGCAGAGGAGGGCGAAGGTGATGTAGACGAAGAACTCCGCACTGATCGACCAGCTCGGGATGTTCCAGGTCCATTGATCCTCCACCCCCAGCGCATGGACCAGGGCGAGGTTGCTGACCAAGGCCGATGGGGCATAGGTGCCGGTAAAGGCGGCGGTTCCAACATGACCGCCGGATGGTCCGGAGACCGCCTTCACGCATTCCAGCGCCACGAAGGCCAGCAGCACCGCCGCATGCAGCGGCCAGACCCGGCCGAACCGCCGGACCAGGAAGGTCCCGGCCGACTTCCCGCCGTCGATGCGGCCGGAATAGGCGTGGACGATGACAAAACCGCTCAAAACAAAGAAGAAATCGACAAAAAGATAGCTGCCGTGCACGAAGTTGATCGTATGCAAATGATCGATGCTGTGCAAATGGTACAGGGCAACGCATAACGCGCACAGGCCACGCCAGCCGTCGAGCACCGGGAACCGCATGGGAACCTCCGGGTGATGTTCAAAGGCGTTTCTTGGAAAACTGTTCGAAATGGCAACAAAACCTACGACTGATTGCGGGGGGTAAAAAAGGACGCGGGAGGTTTATTCCGAAGGATCGCCGACTACCCATGGCGGCTCTGCCCCAAGACCACCGGCACCGCGCCCCTCCCGTTCGGGTGATCCCGGACATCCCTGTCCCGTGCGCCCGGTCCCGCGCGCCTGGTCTCGTACGTTGAAATATCCGCTCCAGAGGATAGGATCGGCGGCAATGGCATCCGTGAAGACATGGGCACGTGCGATCAAGCGCGACGTGCTGGCCGTCTATCTGGCGGCGCGCGACCCGCGCACCCCCTGGCCTGTCCGCCTCCTGGCGATGGCGGTCGCCGCCTATGCGCTGAGCCCGATCGACCTGATCCCCGATTTCATCCCGGTGCTCGGCTATCTGGACGATCTGCTGATCGTGCCGCTCGGCATCCTGCTGGTCGTCCGCCTGATCCCGCCGGAGCTTCTGGCCGAACACCGGGCCGCCGCGGCGCGCCGACCCGCCCGCCCGGTCAGCGTCGCCGCCGCCATGGTCATGATCGCCCTTTGGCTGGCGGCGGGCGCCCTGCTGTGGTGGTGGCTGTTCTAGCCGACGTCCGTGGAGCGCGCCAGGATGCCGGCGACGATGGCGTCGAGGTCGCCGCCGCGGTAGAGCGTGCCTTCGATGCCCGCCCGCTGCGCCGCCTGCAGGTCGGTGTCGCGGTCGCCGATCAGGAAGCTGCCCTTCGGCTCCACCGGCCACTCGGCCATCGCCTGCAGCAGCATCCCGGGTTCCGGCTTGCGGCAGGCACAGTTGGTCCGGTAGGGCGGCTCGCCATGCTCGGGATGGTGCGGGCAGTGGTAGAAGGCGTCGACATGGGCGCCGACGGCGTGCAGTTCCTGCTGCATCCAGCGATGCAGGGTCCGCACATGCTCTTCGCTGTAGAGACCGCGGGCGACGCCGGCCTGGTTGGTGACGACGAAGACCAGAAAGCCGGCATCGTTCAGCCGCTTCACCGCCTCCCTTGCCCCCGGCATCCAGGTGATCTGGTCGGGACGATGGGCGAAGCCGATGTCCTCGTTCAGCACGCCGTCACGGTCGAAGAAGGCGGCTCTGCGGCGATTGGCGTTCGGGGCCGGGTGTGACTCGTCTGGCATGATAGAGAGGGGCATGATGAAGGCGGGCCGTCTTTCTCGCGGTGGCAAACTTGCGGTTCGGTCTGGTTGAAAAGCCGCCCAGGCGCCGCCGTTGTCAATCCGGATACATCAACCCGGATGCGGCGTCCCGGCCTGCGCCAGCCGCCGGAGGGTGCCGGTCAGGCGGCGGACATGACTGCCCGGCCAATAGAGCCGCCCGCAGCACGGGCAACTCGTCAAAGGACTTCCGTCGGAGGCACTGCCGAACGGAGCAGTCAGGCCGCGGGCGCCCAGCGGGACCTCCGCCAGCCTGTCGGGCGGCGCCGGGTGCAGCAGGCAGTTGTCGATTAGGCAACGGGTGAAGGGGGCCTGGAGCCAGTCGACTGGATGGGCGGCGCTCAGCGAGCGGGCCTGTTCCTCCACCGACTGGCCGTGCAGCAGGCATCCATGCCGGCCGGCGGTCTCGGCCAGCCGGCGGTCGCGGGTCAGCAGGAGGCGCCCTTCCGCCTGCGCCCGGCCGAGCAGCGTCCGATCGGCCGTGCCGGCCGGCGCCAGGGCGGTGTCATGGCCGGCGGCCCGCAGCAGGCGGGCGAGCCGGCCCAGCATCTCGTCACAAAACCAGTTCATGTCGCGTCAACACAGCAGATCACCCAACAAGAAAATGAAATGGTCTCATGAAAACATATGGTGGTCCCCTCAACTCACCCCCGGAACCTCCCCCCGCTCAATCCGGCGGATGCAGCCCAACAGCAGCTCTTCCAGGTTCAGCGGCGGCAAGTCGATGTGGATGGCCTCGAAGCCGCAGTCACGCGCACGGGCCATCAGGTCGTGGTTCGCCGCGGCAATCGACAGCAGGACGGGGCGTGCGGTACCGCACATCGCCGCCAGCCGGTCGAAGACGGACGGCCATGGTCCGCCGGTCCCCCGACGCTCCGGCCTCGTCTCTCCCATCACGATAAGGTTGGGGACGAGGGGGACGGGGCCACCGCGATCAGGCGGGACGAGACGGGCCCGCGCCAACAACGCCAGCCCTTCCTCCATCGTGCCGCTTGCCACCACCCGCCAGCCCAGCGTTTCCAGGTAAAGCCGCAGCCCCTCGCGCAGCAACGGACTGCGGTCGGCGACCAGCGCCCAGCGCACCCGGCCTCCGGCGTTGCGCAGGGCGGATCGTCCGGCCGGTGGCCGGGTGGCGTGCGTCCTCCCACTGCCGTTGATCATGGCCGTATGCTCCGCTTCGATGGCTCCTGTCTTCCACAGGGGAGCGCTTCGGCAACTTTTGAGGAAAATCCCGGAAAACCGCATCCTTCACATGACGGACGAAACACCCCGACAATGGTTATACACAACTGATTGGTCTTGAATGCGAGTGGTTGCCTACGTGGAATTGTCCATAAGCGGAGGACTTCCCTATGGCGCAGGCTGCGGACTCCCTGATCGAGGACATCTACGACACCGTGACCTTTCCGGAGCGCTGGAGCGGCATCCTGGAGCGGCTCTGCGCCTCGGCTGATGCGACCCACGGCTTCCTGTTCACCGCGGCGCTCAACCAGGATGCCCGGACCATGGCGCTGTGGGCGCGCCACAACATCTCGGACGCGGTGCTCGGCGATTACGCCACCCATTTCCGCCATCGCGACCTTTGGGCCAATGCTGCAGCGGCACGTGGCCTGCTGCACCGGTGCGTGGTTCGCCGTGGAGAGGAGTTGGTGCCAGAGGCGGAGCTGCGCCGTTCGATGATCTTCAATGAGATGCTGGAGGAGCAGGGAATGGGGCGGTTGTGTTCCGTTTCCCTGTCCGATGGCGGCGAGTTGACGCCGATGCAGCCGGTGCTGAGCCTGTTCCGCCCGGCCGACAGGCCGCCATTTTCCGACGACACGGTCCGGCTCCTGCAGAGCTGTGCTCCGCATCTTCAGCGGGCGATGCGGCTGCGCGTCCGGCTGTGGGCGCGCCAGGACGACCGGGAGGAGGAGGTCCTCTGGAGCGGCCGGATGATCGACCGCCTGCCGATGGGGGTGGCTCTGCTCGACGCCGCCGGGCGGATCCTCTGCCTGAACCGGGCCGGACAGGCGATGGTCGATGCGCGGGACGGGCTGCGGTTTCAGCAGGGGCGTCTGCAGGCCGAACAGGGGGCCGAGGCGCGCCGGCTTGCCCATGCGCTGGAGGCGGCGCTGTCGGCGGGCGCCAGGACCGCGGCGGCGCGCCGAGCCGGGGCGGCCGACCTCCGGGTGTCGCGCCCGTCCGGCCGGGCACCTTATCTGCTGACCGTTCTGCCGCTGTCGCCCGAGGCGGCGGGGCCGTTCGGCGATGCCGGCGGCGGGGGAGGAGACGGCGCCCGCATCCGGGCCGCGGTCTACATCGTCGATCCGGCCGCCGTGGCGCCGGGGCTGGGCGCGCGCCTGGGCGGACTGTTCGGCCTGACGCCGGTGGAGGCCGCCCTGGTCGCCGACCTGCTGGCCGACCTGACCCCGGCGGAGATCGGTGAGCGCCGCGGCGTGGCGATCAGCACCGTGCGCAGCCAGCTGCGCAGCGTCTTCGCCAAGACCGGAACCAGCCGCCAGAGCGAACTGATGAACTTGGTCAACCGCAGCCTGATGCTGCCGGAGAGGCCGTGACGGTCAGGCCAACAAGGGCAGCGCCGACACCACCAGGAGGCCGAGATAGATGCCGATGAACAGGCCCAGCACAATGCCGTAATCGGCCTCGGTCATCGGATTGGAATCGGGGTCGAACTGCCGCATGGATACGCCTTCTGCGCCGTCTGTCCTGCCTGAATAACAGTGGACGGCGGCGGGGCGTTGCGACATCTGCGGGCCATGCGGGGCGGGCTGTCCGGGACCGGCCCTTTGCGAGCCGGTCCCCTCGACTGGATATGGAAGCCGTTCCCGGATCAGGTGGAGCTTTTCGCCTGCCCGGTGATGGCGGGCTTCGCTGCCTCCTCCTCGGCAAGTGCGCGGTAGGCCAGTCCGCCCGCCAGCCCGCCGGCCAGCGGCGCGATCCAGAACAGCCAGAGCTGTTGCAGCGCCCATCCGCCGACCACCAGTGCCGGACCGGTGCTGCGCGCCGGGTTCACCGACGTATTGGTCACCGGGATACTGATCAGGTGGATGAGGACGAGCGCCATGCCGATGGCCAGCGGCGCGAAGCCGGCCGGCGCCCGCCGGTCGGTGGAGCCCAGGATCACCAGCACGAAGAAGAAGGTCAGCACCAGCTCGATCACCAGGGCCGAGGTGATGCCGTACTGGCCGGGCGAATGCGCCTCGTACCCGTTGGCGGCGAGGCCGTTGACGGCCAGGCTGTAGTCGGCCTTTCCGGTGGCGATGACATAGAGGACCAGGGCCGCCGCGAAGGCTCCGACCAGCTGGGCCAGCACGTAGGGCAGGATGTCCTTGGCCGGGAACCGCCCGCCGGCCCACAGCCCGACGGTCACCGCCGGGTTCAGGTGGCAGCCGGAGATGTGGCCGATGGAATAGGCCATGGTCAGGACGGTGAGGCCGAAGGCGAGGGAGACGCCGAGCAGTCCGATCCCGACCTGCGGAAAGGCGGCGGCGAGCACGGCGCTGCCGCAGCCGCCGAAGACCAGCCAGAATGTCCCGAGAAACTCGGCGGAGCTGCGCCTTATCATACTCATGCCAACCTCCCACTGCTGTCAGGGTTGCTGAAGGCCGACGGATGCCGGTGCGCTGACGAGCATAAATCCACCCGGACGGGAGGGAGTTCGCGCGTTCGGACAGTGGGATGTGGCAGAAGAACAGGGAGATGAACTACTGGCCCTCCTCCGAATCAGTGGACATCTCCGCTAAGCTCCGAGTGGAGCGGGAAGGTGTCTGATGACGAAGACGAGGCGGTCCTTCACGGACGAGTTCAAGCGTGAGGCGGTTGCCCGCCTTGTCTGAGTTCGTGAACGCGCTGAAGACTGGGACGAGCCGCCGCTTGCGGGCTGAGTTTCCGGACGAGGTGAACCGTTGGGACAGCAAGCCCGCGCTCCGGTCGCGCTCGTGCTGCGTGATGTCCGTTGGCGGTGCATCGCTTGAGGTGCTGAAGCGCGACATCGAGGGGCGGGCCGGCGCCGATGAGTGAGCGTACCGGGCAGCGCGGCGCATTTTCCCTCCAACCAATCCTAAGGAGTGAGTGGAGCCCCCATGCGCCAAATGGTGGAGGTCGCGGAGGAGTGGGTCAGGCTGAGTGCTCCGCCGTGGCTTCACCCCTCTTCACCGCGCCACGCGATAAGCCGAGTGTTCCCAGCCCAAGGAGGATCAGCAGGATTGAGGCATAAGGCAGCACCGTCAGCCCAAACAGCGAGGAGGCGGTGCCAGCGACGAAGGAGCCTGCGGCCATCCCGACATAGATGCAGGACGCATTCAGCGCCAGCACCAGTCCGCGCAGATCAGGTGTCAGCTCGACCATGCGGCGCTGCTGCGACGGCATGAAGACGTCGCTGGCCAGCGCCCAGGCAACCAGCACCGCCAGCGCCGCCCAGAGGTGCCCGGGCAGCAGGCGCATCGCCAGGAAAGCTCCGGCCATTACCAGAAGCGAAGCGGTGATCAGCGTCTCGGCGGTCCAGCGGTCGGCCAACCGGCGGGCGACCAGATTGCCGCCGACCCCGGCCATGCCGTAGACCAGCAAAGCCAGCGAGACGGTTCCGGCATCCGCCCCATACTGGTCGTGCAGGATCGGTGCGATCAGGGTGTAGGTGGCGAACAGACCGGCCATTTCCAGCACCATCACCGCCAGCCCGCCGACGATCGCCGGACTGCGTAGCGCGCCCAGCAGATGACCCAGCCGTACCCCCTGCCCCGGCGTCCGGTCGGCGATGCGCCCCCCAATCAGCAGCGCGGCCAGCGCGGTCAGGCTCCCAATCGCCAGGAACAACACCCGCCAACCGGCCACCGCTGCGGTCCAGGTGGAGAGCGGCACCCCGATCACCAGCGCCACCGTCATGCCGCTGAACACCACGGCCAGCGCCCGCCCCTGCCCGCTCGACGGCACCAGGGCGGTTCCCATCGCCGAGGCCACCGGTCCCACCGCGGCTGCCCCCAGCGCCGCCAGCACCCGCATCGCCAGCAGTACCGGATAGTTGGGCGCCAGCCCGGTTCCCACTGCGCCGATCGCCATCACCGATAGCCCGCACAGCAGCAAGGTCCGCCGCGGCAAATGGCCGAACAGCACCTGCAGGGCTGGCGCCCCCAGCGCGAAGGTGATCGCATAGGCCGAGACCAGGAAGGCCACCGCTCCCTCGCTCAGGTTCAGCGAGCCGGCCATCACTGGCAGCGCCCCCACCACCGCCAGTGCGCCAGTGCCCATCCAGAAATAGGCGAGGCTGAGCAGCCGGAGCGAGAGGGCGGCGGAACGATCCGGCGACGGGGAAATGGTCATGACGCTCTCCGGGAAATGACGAAACCTCCCTTTGACTATTCGCGTTCATGGTATAGGCAAAATCGATTATCGGTATTCGACATATAACTGTAATGGATTGATCATGGCCGATCTCAAGGGCATCGACCTCAATCTGCTGGTCTCCCTCGACATGCTGCTGGGGGAGCTGAACGTTACCCGCGCCGCGCACAGGCTCGGCATCAGCCAACCCGCCTTGTCGGCGCAGCTGGCGCGGCTGCGCGCCCTGTTCGGCGATCCGCTGCTGGTGCCGGCCGACACCGGCCGTGGCATGATCGCCACCGCCCGCGCGCTGGAACTGCAAAAACCGCTGCACGCCGCCCTGAAGGCGCTGGAGGTGACGATCAACCGCCCCTCCACCTTCGATCCGATGAGGGCTGAGCGGGTCTTCACCATCGCCGCCAGCGACAACGCGACGGTGCTGTTCAGCTGCGGTCTGGTGGAACGGTTGCGCAGTACCGCCGGCCCCGGCATCCGCCTGTCCTTCCGCAACCCGAATATCGCGCTGATCTCCTCCCAACTGGAAAGCGGAGAACTGGACATCCAGATCGGCTCCGATCGCGTGATTGCGCCGACGATGAAAGCGCGGCTGCTGGTGGAGGAGAGCTACAAGGTGGTGCAGCGCAAGGGGCATCCGCGCGGCACCGGCCCGCTCGACCTCGAGGCTTATTGCGCGCTCGACCATGTGCTGGTGTCGCCGACCGGCGACTGCTACGGCTATATGGACGAGCAGTTGGAGGTGATCGGCCGACGGCGCCGGGTGGTGATGACAGTGCCGCAGTTCTTCCTGGCCGCCATGACGGTGCGAACCACCGACTATATCAGTACCCTGCCCTGCCGCTTCGTCAGCCGTCTCACCGACTGGCTTGATACCTTTGATCTGCCGTTCGAAGCGCGGGGATTTTCCCTGCATGCGGCATGGCACCCGCGCAACCACGCCGACCCCGGCCACATTTGGCTGCGCCGTCAGCTGGCCGAGGTCGCCGCCGCTCCTGCCCCGGCAAACCGTCAAATCGCCTGACAAGAGCAGGCTTGCGGTGCCTCCCTGGACTTTGGCCAATTTCGCGATGCCGGTGATCAGCCGAAGAGGTGCCGTTCTCCCAGTTCCTCCGCACGCTTGCGTTCCAGTTCCTGGTTGTAGCGGCGCAGCGCGTAGGCTTCCGTCAGATAGCCGACCAGCCGTTTCGTCGTCGCGCTCTCCACGACCGGAAGGCTCTCCTCCTCTGTGTCGGTGAAGAGCTTGAGGGCGCTGCGCACATTCTGCCCCGGCAGCAGGACGGCATCCGCCGCCCGGGCGAGGTCGCCGGCGGTGCGCTGCTCCATGTCCTCCTGCAGGGTCGGATCATGCACGGCGGAGAGCGTGACGATGCCGGCATAGGCCCCGCGTTCGTCGAACACGAACACCTGCTTGGCGCTGCCGAGCGGAAACATGCGGCGCAGCTCGGCCAGGCTCATGGAGGCGGGAACGCTCTTGGCGTCGCGGCGCATCATCCGTCCCACCGTCAGATTCTCGATCCAGCCGATGTCGTGCGCGCCGTGGATGGGCAGGCCGCGCAGGTGGAAGCGCCAGGTGGCGAAGGAATGGCCGAACATCCGGCGCACGATCATCGTCGCGACCGCCACGCTGGTGAGCACGCCGAGGGTGACGGGAAAGTCGGCGGTGGCCTCCTGGACCAGCATGACCATGGTGAGCGGGGCGCCGACGATGGCGGCGGCAACTGACCCCATCCCGACCAGGATGAAGGCGGTATAATGGATGCCCACGTCGGGCAGCAGCCAGCCGGCGATCTTCACGAAGAGGCTGCCGTACAGGCTGCCCAGGAACAGCGACGAGCTGAACAGCCCGCCGCGGAAGCCCGCGCCGAGGGAGATGGACGAGGCGACGACCTTGGCGGCCAGCAGGGCCGCCAGGATGATCCCGTCATAGCCGAGGACGATGTTGTGCTGGATCGCGCCGTGGCCGCTGCCCAGCACCTGCGGGTAGAGCATGGCGATGGCCCCGACCAGCAGGCCCCCGACGGCCGGCCTGAGCCAGACGGGAACATGCGCCGCCCGGAACAGCCGCTCCGCCAGCGTCACCGCCTTCATCGTGGCGATGCCGAGGATGGCGGCGCCGATGCCGACCAGGACGAAGAAGGGATAGTCGCTCGGGCCCACGCTGACGGGGTCGTAGACGGCGAAGATGGTGTCGTGGCCGCTGGTCCAGCGGGTGATGATGCCAGCGGTGATGGCGGATAGGCTGACCGGCGCCAGGGCGGCAAGCGTGTAGCTGCCGATCACCAGTTCGAAGGCATAGAAGGCCCCGGCGAGCGGGGCGTTGAACGCGGCGGCGATGGCGGCGGCGGCGCCGCAGCCGACCAGGATCCGCAGGTCGGCGCGGCGAAGCTTGACGGCCTGCCCGGCCGTGGAGGTGACGCCCGCCCCCACCTGGGTGTAGGCCGCCTCCATGCCGACCGAGGCGCCGAAGGCGTTGGACACCAAGGTCGAGGCGGCAAGGCGAAGGCTGTCGAGCAGGGACATCGTGCCGCCGTAGAGCGCGTTCGCCTCGATGGGGTCGACGATGTCCTTCGCCCGCAGGCGCCGGGCAAAGCTGCCGAAAATGCCGAGCGCCAGCCCGCCGACCATCGGGATGATCAGCGGCTGCCAGGGGCCGATGGCCACGCCTGCGCTCAGATGGGCGCCGCGCGGAAGATCGAAGAGCACCGAATGCAGCAGCCCGACGGCTTTCTGGAGCAGGGCGACCCCGCCGGCGATCAGCGCCGCGGCAACCACCCCGAGGGCGACGATGGCGAAATCATTGTCGCGGACATTCCGGCTGGCCAGGGCGCGGAGCAGGAACAGGCGGCTGCGGAACCAGCCGCCGTGACGGCCTTCCGGGACGGGATGCAGGGACGGCCGGTCGCCCGTGTCCTTCCGTTTGGGAAGGAGGGGAATGGGGGGCAGGGACATGGCGGGACGCGGCTGTTGGAGCCCCCCGGTACGGGCGGACGTTCCCGGCATCTAAGCGGCGCCGGTGCCGGACGCAACGACAAACTCCCGGTCGCCTGCCCCCAGCCCTCGTCCCCCAGCCCTCGTCCCCTGCCCGCGGTTTGGCCTGCAGCGGGGCAATACGCGCGTATTCATCTTTTATTAATATGCCGGCGTCGAGCATGTTCGTACGCCCGCAGTTGCCCCGGCCGCCGATCTGGCCCAACAGTTGAGAGCGCGCCCGGTTCATGCAATCGATGCATCCAGCCACGATCCCTGCTGCGGACAGCGCAAGGCGCGCGTGGTGACCGGCAGGCGCGTCAACGGCGGGCTGCGCGTCGCGCTGTTCGAACCTTTCGCCGTGAACGCCGAGTGGGCTGAACGCGAGCTGTCCTTGCGCATGCTGTCCGCCCTGGGTGCCAAGGGTTGGGAGGCCGCCATCGTCCGCCGCGCGGCGGAGATCGAGACCTTCGACCCCGATCTGGTCGTGTCGCTGCATCCCCAGGTCACCCCGAAGCTGACCGGGCACCTGACCATGGCGTGCGACTGGAACCCGCCGCAGTTCCACGCCTCGCACCGGTTCTTCGCCCAGAACGAACGGTCCTATGACGGCTGGCTCACCGTCAACGAGGGGATGCGGCGGCGGATGGCCGACCTGTTCTGGCCGACTGCGCGCCCGCTGGTGACCGCGCCCATGTATCCCAGTTCTCCAGCCCTGGCGCTGGAGCCGAGGCTGGGTCCGGACAGCCGGCTGTTCTACATCGGCTCCAACTGGGACGGCCAGCGTTTCCCGCTGATGCTGAGCCTGCTGGCGCAGGCAGGCGTGCTGGCGCTGCACGGCCGCCGCGACCGCTGGGAGCATCTGGCCGATGCCTTCAGCGGCGCATTGCCGTTCGACGGGCATTCGGTGATCGAGCGCGCCAATGCCTACGGGATGGGGCTGTGCCTGCATCTGCAGCCGCATGTCGAAACCGGCATCCCGAACATGCGCATCTTCGAACTGTCGGCGGCCGGGGCGCTGACCATCGCCGGCCACCATCCCTTCATCATGGAGGCCTTCGGCGACAGCGTCCTTTATGTCGACACCACCGCCGGCGAGTTGGAGACGGCCGAGCAGATCCTCGCCCATGTCGCCTGGGCACGGGCCAACCCGGCGCGCGGACGGGCGATGGCGCGCGACGCGCAGGCGATCTTCCTGGAGAAATTCAGCCTCGAGGTGCTGTTCGACCCCCTCCCCGACCTCGTCGCCGACGCCCGGCCGAGGCTTGGTCTGACGCCCGCCGGCAGCGGCGCGGCGCCGGTTCCCGTCGATCTGGTGCTGCCGGTCGATGAGAACGGGTGGGACGACGCTCTGCAGCGGCTGGAGGCGGTGGCCGGGCAGACGGCCGGCCCTGTCGGCGTGGTGCTCGTCCTGCCGGACGGCATGCGGGAGACCGTCCCGGACAGGCTCGTCCGCCGGCTTGCCTCCCTGCGCGTCCTGCGCACGGAAGTGGCAAGACCGTCGGGCTCCCGCCTGTGGGCCGGGTTGCGGGCCACCGACGCCGGGTGGGTCGGCATCCTGCCGCCCGGGGCGCGGCCCTTTCCCAACCATGTCGCGACGCTGCTGGCCGCGGCTGAGGACCTTGGCGTCGACGCCGTCCATGGCGGGGCGCTCCAGCCGATGCTGCCGGAGGAGATGGTGGAGCTGTACCAGGCGGAACTGCGGCCGACCGCCATCGGCTTTGACGCCATCGACACCGCCTGCCCCGCATCCACCGCGGCCACCCTGCATCCGGCGAGCCTTCTGATGCGGCGGGAGCGTCTGAAAACCCTCCTGCGCCGCGATCCGGAGCTTGGCGACGCGGCGGTCGCCTTCCTGGCCCATCGGGTCGCCGCGCAGGCGCCCCTTGGATGCAGCGGCCTGCTCACCATGCGCGCCGCCGACCGGGCGGATGCCGGGCTGGCCGAAGAGCAGGAGCGGCTTTGCCGCCTGACCGCCCTCACGCCCGTCCCGTCCGCCGCCACGGCCGCACCGTCACCGCCTCCGGAGCAGGTGACCTGCTACTTCGACTTCGATCCGAAATTCGCCGCACGCCTGCCGCGCCTGTGCCGGGATGCGGACTTCGCGGCCCTTCCCGGCGACCGGCCCATCTATCTCTATGGCGCGTCGCGCGGCGGGCGCATCCTGCAGATGGCGCTTGGCAAATGGGAAAACCTGACACTGGCCGGTTTTCTGGACGGGATGCGCAAGGGAACCGCGTGGGATCTGACCGTGACGACACCGGAGGCCGTCGCCGACGCGCTGCGCGCTGCGACGGTGATCATCTCCAGCCAATATGTCTCGGAGATCGCCAAGCGCCTGCTGCGGGTCGGCATCGCCGATCCCTACAACGCCTACCCGTTCATCGTGCGGCACATCCGGTCGGAGGCGTCGCAGAGGCTGCGGGACGCACCGGCGCAGCCGGCCTGAAGGATCGGGCGGCAGAGACCAGTGAGGAGTCCGAGCATGCGCGTCGGTGTCTACCGGGGATTTCCCGCCTCGGCCGGAGGTGGCTTCCAGTACGAGGCGTCGCTGCTGGACGCCCTGTCGGACCTGACCCCGCAGGTCCCCTATGATCTGGTCTGCGTCAATCCCGCCGGCGAAAGCCTGCGTGGGATCCTGCAGTCCCGCCATCTCCACTACGGCCGGCTGCCGATCCTGCCGCTGGGCGATCTGGGCATTCATCAGGGGCCGCCCGAATCCTATCTGTCGACCGATGGCGAGGGTGGCCGCCCGCCACCCCCGACCGACGAGATCGTGCTGAACACCGCCATGGGACAGGCGTTGCGCGAGGAGGACGTCGACCTTCTGCTCACCCTCCACCCGTCGCTGATCGGGCCGGAGGCGCTGGTCCCCTTCATCGTGCCGATCCACGACCTGCAGCACCGCCTCCAGCCGGAGTTTCCCGAGGTCAGCGCCGACGGGATCGCCGCCCTGCGGGAGCAGGCCTACCGGACGATCTGCCGCTACGCCACTCTGGTCCTGGTCGATTCCGAGGCGGGGCGGCAGGACGTGCTCCGCTTCTATGGCGACCTGATCGACGGCGACCGCATCCGGGTGCTGCCCTTCTTTCCGCCGGTCCGCCGCTCCCGCCCGCCGACGCAGAGGGACCTCGCCAGGGTCCGGACGCGGTACGGTCTGCCGGAGCGTTATTATTTCTATCCGGCGCAGTTCTGGATGCACAAGAACCATCGCCTGATCGTCGAGGCGCTCGGCCACCTCGCCGATGGCGGGGACGAAGCCGTCAGGGTGGTGTTCGCCGGAAGCTACACGGAGAAATGGCGGGCGCGGAATTTCATCGATGTGATGGCCCTGGCGGACAGGCTGGGGGTGCGCGACCGCATCCACTATCTGGGATTTGTGCCCGACCGCGACATGCCGGCGCTCTACAGCCTGTCGGCCGGGCTGGTCATGCCGACCTTCTTCGGTCCCACCAACATGCCACCGTTGGAAGCCTGGAGCTTCGGCCGGCCGGTCATCGTCAGCGATCTGCCCAGCATCCGCGACCAGCTCGGCGACGGCGCCCTCTACATCGATCCGCGCGATGCGGTCTCGCTGGCCGATGCCATGGGCCGGCTGTGGCATGACGATGCCCTGGCCGCCACCCTGGCCGCCAACGGCGCCCGCCGCCTTGCCGGCTACCGGCATGAGGATTTTCTGTCGCGCTTGCGGAGCATCCTGGACGAGGCGGTGGACCGTGTCCGCACCCGCCGCACCCCCGCCTATCCGATCGCATGGCCGCAAGAAGCCGGGGGAGCAGGGTGATGGGCCTGTTCAGCGGCCTCTACGGCGACCATGCCGCGGCCCGGCGGGGTACCCAGACCTACGACGATCCGCGGGTGGTGGCGAGGCTGGTGGAGGCGCGGTCGGCCTTCCGCTGGGACGGGGTGCTCACTCCCCTGTTCCAGCAGCTTGCCGCCGCACTTCTGGCCGCAGCGGTGCGCGGGGGAGGCTTCGACGGCCGGCTGAGCGTCTGCGACTTCGGCGGCGGGCTGGGAAACGGGCATGCCGTGCTGTCCGCCATCCTGGGGGAGGCCGTCCGACTGGACTGGGACGTGGTGGAAACCCCGGCCCTGGCGCAGGCCGGCAATGAACGGTTCGCCGGCGACGGCCTGCGCTTTCATGACAAGCTCGACGCCCTGGAGGGCCGGGACCACGACCTGATCCTGGTCTCGGGCGTGCTGCAATATCTGCCCGATCCGCAAGCGGTCCTCGCCCGGCTGGCACGCCGGCCGCACCGCCACATGGTGATGAACCGCTTTCCCGTCCGGCAGGCGGCGGAGCCGGTGACGGCCGACCTTTGCACGGTGCAGGATCTGCGACTTCTCCAGGCCGGGGTGTCGGTGCCGCACTGGTGCTTCTCCGAGGAGCGTTGGCGTCGCCTCATAGGCGCCACGCACGCCACCGTCATGCGCTGGAGCGATGATTTCGACGGGCGGCACGGGCTGGACGACGGCAGCGAGCTGTCGTTCATCGGCATGCTGCTGTCCCGCCACCCCGTTCCCATCTCCGCCCCCGCCCGGATGCCGCCATGATCGAGACCATCGACCATGACGGCCGCACCCTGGCGATCATCGTCCGTGCCGAATTCCGCGAGCCGGGCATCACCTTCTTCACGCCGGCCAGCTTCTCGCAGCAGCTGGCCTTCATGCGCCACCCGACGGGAAAGACCATCAAGCCCCACCTGCACAACCCGGTGCATCGGCAGGTCGATTACACCCAGGAGGTCCTGCTGATCCGGCGCGGGCTTCTGCGGGTCGACTTCTACGACGGCGGCCGGACCTATCTGCACAGCCGGCTTCTGCGGGCCGGCGACGTCATCCTTCTCGCGTCGGGCGGACACGGTTTCCAGGTGATCGAGGAGGTCGAAATGGTCGAGGTCAAGCAAGGCCCCTTCGCCGGCGGCGCCGACAAGAGCTGCTTCGAGGGAGCCGGTCCCGAGCGCATCGTGATGGAACAGTGAGCGCCGCCGGCCGGCAGGGAAAGGACAGGTCTCCCGTGATCGTCGTGAGCGAGCCGTTGCTGGACGGCAGGGAACTGGAGTACGTCCGCGAAGCCGTCGAGACCGGCTGGATCTCCTCGGAAGGGCGATTCATCGCGGAGTTCGAGCGCCGCTGGGCGGAGTATTGCGGCACGGCGCACGGTATCGCCGTGTCCAGCGGCACCGCCGCCCTCCAGCTCGCCATGCGCGCGCTCAATCTGGAGCCCGGGTCGGAGGTCATCCTGCCGAGCTGCACGATCATCTCCTGCGCGGTGGCGATCCTCGAGGCCGGCTGCGTGCCCGTCCTGGTCGACAGCGACCCGGAAAGCTGGTGCCTCGACCCCGATCAGGTCGCGGCGAAGATCACGCCGCGCACCCGCGCCATCATGCCGGTCCATCTCTTCGGCCATCCCTGCAACATGGCGCCCCTGTGGGAACTGGCGGAGCGGCACGGGCTGCACATCGTCGAGGACGCCGCCGAGGCGCACGGCGCCGAATACCGCGGACGCCGCTGCGGCGGGCTGGGGACGCTCGGCTGCTTCAGCTTCTACGCCAACAAGATCGTCACCACCGGCGAAGGCGGCATGGTCGTCACCGGCGATCCCGCCCTTGCCGACCGGCTGCGCTCGCTGCGGAACCTGTGTTTCGGCCGCGACCGGCGCTTCCTGCACACCGAACTGGGCGTCAATGCCCGGCTGACCAACCTGCAGGCCGCCGTCGGTCTGGCCCAGGTCGAGCGCATCGGCGACCACATCGCCCGCAAGCGCCGCATCGCCGCGCAGTATGGCGCGCGACTGGCCGGACTGCCGCTTGCCTTGCCGGTCGAGCGCCCCTGGGCGCGCAGCGTGTACTGGATGTACGGGATCGTGCTGGATGACGAGGTGCCGTTCGATGCGGCCGAATGCGCGCTCCGCCTGCGCGCTCTTGGGGTGGACAGCCGCCCCTTCTTCCTCGGCATGCATGAGCAGCCGGCCCTGCTGGAGCGCGGCCTATTCCGCGAGGAGCGCTATCCGGTGGCGGAAAGGCTGGCGCGGCGGGCGCTGTATCTGCCGTCCGGCCTTGCCCTGTCCGATGCCGAGCTGGAACTGGCCGCCGACGCGCTGCGGAAGGTGCTGGCATGAGCGGGATTTTCGGAACCGGCTACGCGGCGGTCTATGACGCGCTCTATGGCGGGAAGGATTACGCGGGTGAAAGCGATCTGATCGCGCATCTGTTCGCCCTGCATGCGGACGGCCCCGTCGCGAGCGTCCTGGACCTCGGCTGCGGCACCGGCGGGCATGCCCTGCCGCTGGCGGCGCGTGGGCTGCGCGTGACGGGGGTGGACCGCTCCCCGGCCATGCTCGCCCGCGCCCGTGCGAAGTCGGCGGAGATGGCGGCGGGCATGGCCGGGACGACGGTCGCCGCGCCCGAGTTCATCGAGGCCGATGTCCGCACGCTTCGCCTCGGCCGGGTCTTAGATGCGGCGATCATGATGTTCGCCGTGCTTGGCTACCAGCATGACGACGACGCGCTGCTGGCCACCCTGGCCTCGGTCCGGCGCCATCTGCCGCCGTCCGGCCTTTTCCTCTTCGACGTCTGGTACGGCCCCGCCGTCCTCGCCCAGCGGCCGGGAGATCGGGTGCGGTCGGTCTCCCAGGCGGACGAGCGGATTCTCAGGACCACGCGGTCGGAACTCGACATCCGGGCCCAGATTTGCCGGGTCGATTTCCATGTGCTGCGGCTCGCCGGTGACCGGGTTGCCGGAGAGGAGCGGGAGACCCACACCATGCGCTTCTTCTTCGACCGGGAACTCGGCCTGGCGCTTGCCGCCTGCGGTTTCCGGCTGGAGGCGCTCCGCGCCTTTCCGGACATCGGCCGCGAGCCGGACGAGACGACATGGACCGTGATCGGCGTCGCGCGCGCCCTGCCGTGACGCCGCTCAGCCCGCCCCCGCACCGCTGCCGCCAGGGAAATAGGCAGACATCTCGGCACCGAAGGTCCGGTCGGCCAATGCCCGCTCCTCATCGGTCAGCAGGGTGGCGTAGCAGTTGCGATGGCCTTTGTTGATGAAGCGGCGGCTGCCTTCATAGCTGCGCGCGAGTTCGGGCCGATAGAAAACGCCGTCGCGCCGGTTGCGGACCTCCTCCGCTTCCAGTGCGGCCATCGCCGCCATCCCGCTGCGTTCGACCGCCATCGCCTGCCGCTCGGCCGGAACCGGCAAGTCGAGGAAGCGCAGGATGGCCGCCAGTTCGCGGCCGGGGTGATCGACCAGATCGGTGTAGGTGACGAGATGCACCGGGATCTCGCGCTGGTCGAGCCACGAGCGGACATGCTGCCGCCACGGCCCGGCGACCTCGAACTCCGCCCCGCCGGTCGTCAGCCAGCCATGGACGAAGCGACGGAACGCGGGACCATCGGCCGGGCCGCCTTGATCGTCGCCTGGGTTCCCGGCGGGGTTCAGGAACCGGCGGTAATCCCACGCCGACATCATGACGTCGACGGGGTGACGGATCAGATACACCGCCTTGGCCGTCCGCTCGACGCCGGGTCGGTCCGCTCCGAACGGGAAATGCGACTTCACGATCCGGGGTCCCTCCGGCATGGCGAACCGCAGCGCCGGCCATGCGTGAATGTCGATCACGTATTTCCTTTCGAGGTCGCCGATCTCGGCGGCGTCGCCGAACAGGCAGTGAAACATCAGGAATCCGAGATAGGTGACTCCCGACTTCGGGAAGGCCGAAAGGCTGATCAGGTCCCGCATGGATCGACATCTCCCCCCATCACATCACACCCCGCCCCGGTGCCGCTAAAGTGAAAAAAGAAAGGCGCGCGACAACCTCCGGGTTTGGGGAGTCTTCGTTCGGATTTTATCATGGACTGTATATTCGCAATCTCAAGTTTTTGAAGACTCCGCATAAGAAGCGCCGCTGGTTGTGGCTTTCTAATTTTGAATATGCGGGCTGAATTGCTCGAATGTATTAGAATTGTTATATTGACCAGCATTTGGTGTCCAACGGTACGGGGAAGGGGGATGAGGACGCGGATGCGCCGACCGGCATCGTCACTTCCGAATCCCTCAGCTGAAGAGGAGAGAGACTTCGACCGGATCGCCATCGAGAATTGGCGGGAGGAGATCCGCAGATCCACCGTCTCCCACTACCATCATCGGATGGGGGTGGCGCTCGAGGCTGCGGGAGAGCGCGATGCCGCCGTGACGGCGTTCGAGCGTGCGGTGGCGGTGGATCCGGGGCGTTATGCATCCGTGCTGCGCCTGAACCGCCTGCTGCGGGACGCGGGCGACCCGGAGCGCGCGCGATCCGTTCTGGCGCATGGAATGTTGGCGCATGGCCGCGACCCCGATGCCCTGGCGCGGGCGCTGGTCGATGAGGCGGAGGCCGCCCGGGACGATGGAATGACCGACGATGCGCTCGCCCTCGTCGCCCATGCGCTTGCCGTTTGTCCGCGTGCCGCCGCCGCTCATCTGCCCGATCTCGTCGTCGAACTGGCCGGCCAAATCCGTGATCGCCATGAGGAAGCGCTGCGCTGGTGCGATCTTGCGGCCCCCCATGCGCAGGACCGCTACGGCCTTCACCATCAGCGGGGCTTTTCCCTGCTTCTGCTGAACCGGCCGGCAGACGCGAGGCGGGAACTGGCGGCTTCGGTCGTCCTGGCGCCGGACCGGATGCCGTCCTGGTATGTGCTCGGCCAGTATCACCGGCTCCGCTTCGAAACCGAATCCGCACTGGCGGCTTACCGGCGCATTTGGGAGAGCGGTCACGATCTGCGCTGGTGGGCCGGCCTGATGACCGCGCAGACGCTGCTGCTGGACGGCCGGCTCCGTGAGGCGATGGCCGCCTGCGACGCCGTCCGCTTGCGGAATCCCGACATGGGCTGGGTGCGCATGATCGGGGGGCTGGTGCAACTCCGTGCCGGAGACCTCGACGCCGCCGCCCGTGCGTTCGACGGAGACGGTCTGAACGATCCCGATACAGCCAGAGGACGCGTCTTCCGCGGCATGCTCAGGCTTGCATGGAACCGGCCGCAGGAGGCGTTGGAGGATTTCAACGGCGAGCGTGGGGACTTCGCCTGCCTTGCCCTGCCCCGCCTCGGGCGGGCGCGGGCGCTGCTGGAACTGGGCGACGCGGAGGAGGCCCGCCGACTGGTGGGCGCGGCGGTGCGGGACGAGGGCCAATGGGTGGCCGCCACGTTGCGGCTGCTGGGACCGCTCGGGCAGGCGCTGGGTCCGTTGCTCGCCGCCGGCCTTGGAGGACGGAATTGACGATGAAAGTCTCCACTCCCCCGACCGCTGTACCGATCTCCGCCACAGCGGCCGACCCGACGGTGCTCGACACGCCCTTCTCGGTTTTCAACATCGAGCTGACCAACCGCTGTCCCTTCCGATGCGTCATGTGCGCGCGCACCGGCAACATGACGCGCCCGCAGGGGCTGATGGACTTCGGCCTGTTCCGCAAGGTGATCGACGAGTACGTGCTGGAGAACCCGAAACAGGCGGCGCAGGCGGATTGCTGGCTGCATCATTTCGGCGAGAGCCTCGTTCATCCGGACTTTGACCGCTTCGTCGCCTACGCCTCGGCGCGCGGCGTGCCCGCTGCCCTGTCGCTGAACCCGCTGATGCTGAAGCGGCCGACGGCGTTGGCGCTGCTGCGGGCCCGTCCTGCCAAGCTCTATCTGTCGATCGACGGCCATGACGATGCGTCGTTCGAACGCATTCGCGGGGTCGCGGATGCCTATGACGCCTCCGTCCGCAACCTGCTCGACTTCCTGACGCTGAAGAAATCCTTCAAATCCAAGGTCCAGGTCATCGTGTCGATGATCGATTTCGGCCTGAACGGCGACAGCATCGCCCGGAAGCGGGACTATTGGTCGAACCTCGACGGGGTCGACGCCTTCTTCGCCAAGGAGTTCGTCACCTGGGACGGCAATGCGCCGGACGTGAGCATCCTTGCCGGCGACCGGCCGCCGCAGCAGGACCACGTCACCTGCCGCTTTCCATGGAGCAGGTTGACCGTCACCTGGGACGGCGACGTCGTGCCCTGCTGCTACGACTATGACAAGCGCTATGTCCTGGGCAATGTGGCGACGCAGTCGCTGAAGGAAATCTGGAACGGCGGGCCGATGCGGTCGCTGCGCCGGGAATTTCTCGACAACCGCGTCTCCAATCCCTTGTGCCAGAATTGCGATTACCTTCGGGCCTGACCCGCTTCCGCCACGACACGCAAAAAGGACACCGCCGATGTCTGCCGAGCTGGAGGATCTGGTTCCTCTTTTCCGTGCCGGACGCGCCCTGGCCTGGGATCATCACCGCCAGCAGCAGCGTTCGGCGGAGCGTCAGCTTCTGCTGACCGCCCGTGCTCTGGGCGAGTCCCTGCGCGCCCGCAAGTGCATCCCCCACCTGTCCGACGTCGAATTCACGGTGTTCTCGCAGACCGGCGAGGACGGCATCATCGAATGGCTGATCCAGAACCTTCCGGTCCGCTCCGAGAGCTTCATCGAGTTCGGCGTACAGGACTATACGGAGAGCAACACCCGCTATCTGATGCGCAACCGCAACTGGCGGGGGCTCGTCCTCGATGCGAATGTGACGCACATCGAGGCGATCAGGAACGACGGGATCTATTGGAAGCACGATCTGATCGCAGAGTCGGCGTTCATAACGAAGGAAAACGTGAACGACCTGCTGTCACGCAGCGGCCATGGCGGCGACGTCGGCCTGCTGAGCATCGACATCGACGGCAATGACTATTGGGTGTTCGATGCGATCGACGTGGTTCATCCGGACATCGTGATCTGCGAATACAATGCGGTCCTGGGCGACATGCGTGCCTTGACGATCCCATACGATCCCGCATTCCAGCGCTCCATCGCCCATCCTTCCTGGCTTTATTTCGGCGCTTCGATCCGGGCGCTCGAACAGGCGGCGGCGCGCAAGGGCTATGCGCTGGTCGGCAGCAACGGGGCCGGCCACAACGCCTTTTTCGTCCGTGCCGAGCTTGCCTCCCATCTGTCCATTACGGATCGGAGCGCCCGCCCCTCCCTTTTCCGGGAATCCCGGGCCGAGGACGGGAGCCTGTCCTATGTGGGGGGAGTGGAGCGGGCCGCCCTGATCGCCGACATGCCGGTGCTCGATCTGGAAACCGGCCGGACGGCACCGCTTGCCAGCCATGGACAGCTCTACAGCCGGGATTGGCAGGCCCGGATGGGAGGCCGCCGCGGGTGACCGCGCGCTTGACCCAACAGCTTCAACAGGGTGAGGGGCGTCACTCCGGGGATTGCGCCGGGGGTCAGGTCCCGGCCGGTGATCCGGCAGGAAGCAGCCCCTGGGCACGGGCGCGATCCAGCAGGTTCTTGACCGAGGCTGCGGCCCAACTGCGCCCGCCGCGCGGCGTGGTCTCCCGCATCGCCTCCAACTGGGCGCCGATGGCCCGCAGCGAGAGCTTCGGGTTCGCCCGGGCGATGCCGGCGACCAGCACCATCAGCCGGTCATCCCCGCGCACGGGTGGCGCCTTGTCGAGCAGTGCCCTTTCCGCCAGCCCTTCCTCGACGAAGGCGCGAACGGCGCGGCGCAGCCGTTCGGCGGTCCAATGCCGGCCCGGCGGCAGCCTGGCGTTCACCGCCCGCGTCACCGCCGCCCAGGAGCGGGCCGGGGAGTGGGCCAGCCGGAGCCGCCGCACGGTGGGCAGCCATTCCTCCGCGGTGCGGGTCAACTCCAGCAGGTAGAGCTGGCGCTGCCGTTCGGCCAGACGCCGCGCCATCGCTGCGTCGCCCTGCTTCAGCTTGGGATTGCCGCCGACCCGGCCCCGCGCCTTGGCCGCCTTCAGCCCGGCCTTCGTCCGCTCGCGGATCAGCGAGCGTTCATACTCGGCCACCGCGCCCAGCATCTGCAGCACCAGCGTGCCGTGCGGGCTTGCGGTGTCGATCGGGCTGGTGAGGCAGCGGAAATGGCAGCCGCGGCCGCGCAGATCCTCGATCACCTCCAGCAGGTGCGACAGCGAACGGCCGAGCCGGTCGAGCTTCCAGATCACCAGCGTGTCGCCCCTGGTCAGGCTGGCCAGGGCCCGCGCCAACTCGGGCCGGGCCTTTGAGGCGCCGGAGGCGGTCTCCTCGAAGATCGTGGCGCAGCCGGCGGCGCGCAGCGCGTCGATCTGGGCGGCGGTGGTCTGATCGTCGGTCGAAACGCGGGCGTAGCCGATGAGCGCCATGGCGGAGTCCAGGCAGGACGGGGGGCGGGGACGCCTTTGTAAAATTATTGGAGATAGGAGTAAACGACCGTTTGACAAAATCTTTCCTGCTTTACACAGGCCCGGCGGAACCGGTCTGGCTCGTCCCTATCGCCCCCGGCCGGTGAACGCCTGTTGGGAAAGCCGTCCTCACTCCGCCCGTTTGAAATCCATGGTCCAGTTCGTTTCCCAGCTTTCGCCGCCGTCGGCGGACATCGCCTGTTCCCAGCGCGGTGTGGCGGTGTGGGTATCCAGCCAGAGGAAGCGAGTCTTGACCGGCCGCCCCTTGACGCAGTCATCCGCGAAAAAAGTCCCGACCTGACCCTCGAAGCGTCCCACCACCGGGGTCTCGATCGAATGCGGATCGGTGGTGGAAAGCCACCAGATGGCCCAGAGCCCGCGCTGTGGATCGTAGGACCTGATTGCAATTGCTCTGCAAGCGCCTTGTGGGAGGTTCAGCAAATTGTCTTCGATGTTCCCGTTCCCGCCAAGCACCGGCCGCATGTTCGCCGTCCCGGTGAAGCTATCCCACTCCTGACAACCGACCAGACGGTCTCGCAGACGGCGATGCGAGACGTGCCAGGACCCAATCTCGAAATCGAAGGCACGCGCCATCTCGTCACGGTCGGTCATCTGCAATTCTCCGGGCTGAACAAGAAAGTTATGTTCTCTTTATGTTCCGATCGATGTCAAGGGCATTGGCCGGCCTGACAGCAACACCGCACGGTGAGAATCCAAGGTTCGCGGGCTGGTATTTGCGGATGAACGGCTTGACGGAAATGGTGTCCGATAAAATGGACATGTTGCCGGATTGGCGATACAAATATCTTTTAACACTCTGACATATAAAGAATGATTTTTCACCTCGCCGATCCGCTGTCCCTCCTCCCCCCGCTGGAGCGCGCGTCCGCCGCAGTCGGCCGGCTGGCGCAGGCGGCGGCCGGGACGCCGGTGCGGGCGGCGTGGCTGCACCGCTCACGGGCCGAGGCCGCGGCGGCGATTGCCGATGTCGAGGGGCGCCGGGTCGACCCCAACCGCCTGCGCACCCTGCTGGCCCGCGTGCCGGTACGGGCGGCGCGCGACTGGGGGGCGACCATGCTGGCGCTCGACCTGATGCGGCAGATGCTCGCCGACGATGCCGGTCGTGACGCCGTG
>NZ_LGQU01000026.1:0-27119 GCF_003115935.1 Azospirillum sp. TSH20 | reverse complement strand
GCGACACGAAAAACGCCTCGCGGGGATACGCCACCCCGGCCGCTTTCCTTCGGAACGCTGGCCGGCTTCAGTTCGGAACAGTGGCCGCCTTCAAATCGGAATACCCGGCCGGCTTCATCGGAATCTGCAACCGAACGCCAGGCGCAGCATCAGCCCGGTCTCAATGGCGACGTCGGAGTAGCGCGCTGGCCGGCCACGCCGTCCCGTGACGGGTGGCGTCCAGGCGGCGATCGCCTCCGGTGTCACCCAGATGGTCAGATCGCCACGCCGACGCAGCGCCACGTCGTAGGCCGCCCAGTTCTCCACACGGTACCGGGCCTTCGGGATCTTGGCGCGGCGCGGCTCGTTGGCCTTGTACGGCATCGGGGGCTCGGCTTCAGCGGGCCGCCTCTATACCCGCCAGAACCCTCACACCGCCAGTCCTCGGTGATTTATGCGCCAACGTCCTGCAATCGGTCATCTTGTTGGTTCATCGAAGAAAAGGGCTTGGTGGATGGCTCTCCATCGGCGTCGACGCAGGGCCACCCTACGCAGGAAATTCTATCAGCCGATCAATGATATAGCTCGTTGATCTGTATGGCTGCAGTTGGCCGTCGACCGCGAATGCGGCTGGCCCGGCGTTGGGGAATCCTGCACAATCCCGACATGAGCGGGCAAGCCATCGTGTCATCGACGGAGTCCCTGGCCGGGCTGGTGGAGCGTGTGACTTTCCACAGCGCCGAGACCGGCTTCTGCGTGCTTCGGGTAAAGGTCCGTGGGCACCGCGACTTGGTTGTCGTCGTCGCCCATGCCGCCATGATCTCCTCCGGGGAATGGATCCAGGCAAGCGGCAGCTGGGTTAACGATCGCACCCACGGCCTCCAGTTCAAGGCCACCTTCCTGAAGGCGACCCAGCCGACGACGCTGGAGGGCATCGAGAAGTACCTGGGCTCCGGCATGATCAAAGGCATCGGCCCCGTCTACGCCAGGAAGCTGGTGAAGGCATTCGGCGAGGCCGTGTTCGACGTCATCGAGGCCGAACCTGCTCGCCTTCGCGAGGTGACGGGCATCGGGCCCAGGCGGGCCGACCGCATCATCAAGGGATGGGCCGACCAGCGGGCGATCAGGGAGATCATGCTGTTCCTGCACGCCAATGGTGTCGGGACATCCAGGGCGGTCCGCATCTACAAGACCTACGGGCAGGAGGCGATCCAACTCATCACCGAAAACCCATACCGTCTGGCCCGGGACATCCGCGGCATCGGCTTCAAGACGGCCGACCAGATCGCGGCCAAGCTGGGCATCGAGAAGACGGCCATGGTCCGCGTCCGAGCGGGCATCGGCTATGCCCTGGCCGAGGCGATGGACGGGGGACACTGCGGCCTGCCGGTGGAGGACCTAGAGAAGCTGGCCAGCGACCTCCTGGAGGTCGGCACCGATCTGGTGGCCGAGGCGCTGGCCGACGAGCTTCGTGACGGCGCCGTCATCGCCGATCAGCTGGAGGGCAGGGACTGCGTCTTCCTGGCCGGGCTGTACCGGGCCGAGCAGGCCATCGCCGCCCGGCTGCGAGGGCTTGCGGGCGGGACGCTGCCCTGGCCCACCATCGACATGGAGAAGGCGCTGGAGTGGGTGAAGGGTAGGACGGGACTGACGCTGGCGCCGAGCCAGCGGGAGGCTGTCCGGCTTGCCCTGGCATCCAAGGTCATGGTTATCACCGGCGGCCCCGGCGTCGGTAAGACGACCCTGGTGAATTCCATCCTGAAGATCCTGGCCGCCAAGCACATCCGCATCCTGCTGTGCGCCCCGACCGGACGGGCGGCCAAGCGGCTCTCGGAGAGCACCGGGCTGGAGGCCAGGACCATCCACCGGCTACTCGCCTTCGACCCGGCTGCCGGAGGCTTCAAGCACAGCGAGGAGAACCGGTTGGAATGCGATCTGCTCGTCGTCGACGAGACGTCCATGGTGGACGTGCCGCTGATGAACGCGCTGCTGAAGGCGACCCCCGACAGGTCGGCCCTGATCCTGGTCGGCGATGTCGACCAGTTGCCGTCGGTGGGCCCGGGGCAGGTGCTGGCCGACGTGATTGCATCCGGCGCTGTGCCCGTGGTGCGCCTAACGGAGGTTTTCCGGCAGGCGGCGGCCAGCCGCATTATCATCAACGCCCACCGTATCAACCAGGGACAGATGCCGGACCTGACGCCCGTAGAAGGCTCGGACTTCTATTTCGTCGAGGCGGCGGAGCCCGAGGACGGTGTTCGCAAGCTCATCGAGGTCGTCAGGAACCGGATCCCGAAGCGTTTCGGCCTCGACCCCGTGCGCGATGTCCAGGTGCTCTGTCCGATGAACCGTGGGGGCCTGGGCGCCCGGTCGTTGAACGTGGGACTCCAGGCGGTGCTGAACCCGCCTGGCGATGTCCGGGTGGAGCGCTTCGGCTGGACCTACTGTGTCGGCGACAAGGTGATGCAGACCGAGAACGACTACGAGAAGGAGGTCTATAACGGCGATCTGGGGGTCATCACAGCAATCGATCCCGAGACCAGCGAACTGTTGATCGACTTCGACGGCCGGGAGGTCGCTTATGATTTCGGAGAACTCGACCGGGTGTCGCTGGCCTATGCGACGACGATCCACAAGAGCCAGGGGTCCGAGTACCCAGCCGTCGTCATCCCGCTGGCGATGCAGCACTGGACGATGCTCAGGCGCAATCTCCTCTACACCGGCGTCACCCGGGGGAAGCGACTGGTCGTCATCGTGGGACAGCGGAAGGCACTCGGAATGGCGGTACGATCACGTCAGGAAGGGCGCCGGTGGTCGAAGCTGAAGGAGTGGCTATTGTCAAAAGCAGCCTGACCAATGCGGGAACGTCGTCCTCTTATGACGGTATTGATCCTCCTAACTTCAGGTAAGCAATTCCAGTATCGATCAGACGCTGATAGGGGGCCTGAGGCGGCGGCGATTCACAAATTGTGCGCCAAAATTCTATAGCCGACATCGAAGACCAACGATCAAAGGATCCCCGATCTGCACGAGGGTAGCGACGTACCAATCGTCATGCCCCTTGACCAAAAACCAAATTCTTTGCGCTTCAAGTGATTAATCAAATCCATTGAGCTCTCCTGGTAAGATGACGGCTCCTGTGATCAAGGGCAGCAGCGAGGTTGCTGGTGCATCGCTCAACCAAGATGGGGCGGTTCCGATGAGCGCGTCAGCCTCTTCCAAGGCGCAACCGCCCTTGGGTTCGTCACCGCGGCAAAACATCCGTGGCCATCTTCTCCGCGTCGTGGTCGCGGCCTTGGCATCGATGGCCCTGATCACACTGGGCCTGTTGGCATGGAACATGACATCCCAGCGGCGGCTAGCCGAGGCGGAGATGGGCCGGACCGTCCAGGCCATCGCTGCCGCCCTCGACCAGCAGCTTCTTGTCACCACGGCCGCCCTGCAAAGCCTCGTGTCGACCATGAAGGAGAATGCCGACCCCGAACGGCTGCACCGCATCGCCGAGGACGTTATGACCAATCATCCCTATTGGTCGCACGTGATTTTGCGTGATGATACGGGCAAGATCCTTTTCACCACCGCTATTTCCTACGGGGCTCCCGCAGCCGGAACGGACGCTGTCATCCCCTGGATAAACACGGCACTGCTCACAGGCCAGCCGCAGGTATCCAACCTCTTGTACGGGCCGATTGCCCGTGCCCCGGTCGCGGTGGTGTTCGTACCGGCCCGCGGGCCGGACGGGCGACAATATGTGCTCGGTGCCGCCGTCACGGCGATCAAGTGGGAGGCACTCCTGCACGAGCAACGAATCCCGTCCGGCTGGGTGGCCGGGATCATCGACCGGGACGGCGTCATCGTCGCTCGCACTCGCGCCGCCGAAAGCTCCGTCGGGAAACTGGCTCCCGACTGGGTTCGGGAGGCCATTCAAACGGCACCAGAGGGCCACGCGTCAGGCCCAGCGCTGGAAGGAGAACCGCTGTCGCTGGCTTTTGCACGCTCGCACGTCTCAGGGTGGACCGTTGCCTTTGCCGCTCCTGCCAAGGTGTTCGAAGCCCCGATGCGCCGTTCGTTGATGTTGGCGACGACGGTATGCGTCCTGGCGCTCGGGTTCGCGTCGCTCCTGGTGCTGGTCTACGCACGTCGGCTATCCCAGGCTGTCGTGGGGTTGGCGCGGGTGGTGGACGCTATGCGGGAGCCGGAGGCGAAGTTGCCGCCGTCACCCGGTATCGATCTCGCGGAACTGGCCTCGGTGTACGAGTCGATGCAGACCACCGATGCCCATCTGCGACGTGTGGAGGAAGAGCGCCTGACAGCGATGCGAGAGCTTCAACATCGGGTGAAGAACGACCTCCAGGCAATCCTGAGCCTGATCGCTTTGGAGAGCGGCCAGTCCAATGGGGCTGAGACCCACCGCATCCTTGGTGAATTGCAAGGCCGTGTCGAGGCGCTGCGCCTCATCCACAGCCGCCTCTACGAGACCAGCCGAGTTGGGACGGTCGAATTGGGCGGATACCTGCGAGAGCTCTGCACAAATACAGTCGCCTTGTATGGGCGGAGCATTGCCGGGGAGGTCACCCTCAGGGCAAGCGTCTGTGAGGTCTACGTCGACCATAACACGGCGGTGTCGCTCGGTCTGATCGCCAACGAGTTCGTCACCAACAGCACCAAGCATGCCTTCCCCGAAGGAGCAGGGACGATCATGCTCGATCTGGACGTGCCACATCCAGGGTCCGTCTGTCTCACCCTAACCGACAACGGCATTGGCATTCCGGAGGGGCAGACACGGGCCTCCGGTCTTCAGCTGATCGCCATGCTTGCCGAACAGGTTGGCGGGGAACCACAATGGACGGTTGGCCCCGGAACCCAGCTGCGAGTGATGTTTCTTATCTGAGTCTGTGGATCGGCGCCCAATCACGGCCAGATGGGAGGACGGTTTACATCGTTGATTTTGATAGAGAAACCCCACAGCAGAGTGGCTCTGCATCGACGCCGATCTACAGGCAAGGCGCCGATCACGCCGCCGGGAGGCCGGTCAGGGGGGCAAGCAACTGCTCCGGTTCAATTCATCCTTGGCAGTGTTTAACGAACCCCATCGCGCGCTTTTCGAATGTGCAGGTACGTTGTTAGCGAGTTGCAAAAACCTACGGCGGCGATCGCATCAGGCTACGAGCAGGTGTGGGGATGGATGGATACCTTTCCTATGCCATCCTAAATGGGAAAGCCCCCTTGCTTGCCGCTCGCCAGTCGTCTTTGGGAGGGCATGTAGGGACGAGCGGTGCGCTCTTACGCTGTTAAAGCCTCTGAAGGAATATTATTTCTCATTTTAGAAATAAATAAAGCCAGACTGCAGATAGCAAATCGCGAAAAGGAGTCTCTCTGAAACAGAAAAACCACATTGCAATGCAATTGCGCATGCTTTGAATGCTTCCATGCTGATTTCGCAACGAGTCATTAACTTCTAAGCGCCCAAATTTAAGGGTTTTTACATTCTGGACCCGGAATCATCGGACTGCGCGCCGGCATGACAGATACCAGTCAAAAAGACGAGGCGAGAATGAGAATCACGATCAAAACGACCCTTCTGGTCATTCTTGCCGTGCTGGGCGGCATGCTGATGTTGTCGGATGCCGTGAGTTTGAGCTCGATGAGCGACGCGAAGGAGGGCCTCAAATCTGTCTATGAGGATCGCGTGATTCCCTTGCGCGATCTGAAGGTGATCTCTGATTCCTACGCCGTCGACATCGTTGACGCAGCGCACAAGGTCCGCAACGGCAATACGGACTGGAACGCCGCCATTGCATCGACCCAGAGGGCGAAGCTCGAAATTGCCAAGCGTTGGCAAGCTTACCTTGCAACCGACATGGACCCGGATGAGACACGGCTCCTCACGGAGATCAAGCCTTTGATGGAGCACGCGAACCGGACCGTGCAGACTCTCTCCGACCTTCTTAGAGAGAAGGATTCCTCCAGGTTCGACAAATTCGTCCGCGAGGAGCTGTACGCGGGTATCGACCCTGTCACCGGAAAGATCGGGGAGTTGATCGACATCCAAGTCCGTGCCGCTGGCAGTAGCTATGACACGGTGTCGGCGGTAAACAATCAAGCGACCGTCACGACCTGGACCATCTCGGCGCTGGCCGTCATGATGGTTATTGGTGGATTTGCCATCGTCCTTCGCAAGGTAACTTCCCCCATTGCCGGTCTGACGGTAGCGATGACACAGCTTGCTGCTCACGACTTGAGTATTGCGATTCCAGCCGTGGATCACCAGGACGAAGTGGGCGCTATGGCGCGTGCGGTCGAAGTGTTCAAACACAATATGATCGAAGCTGAGCAGCTGCGGTCTGACCAGGAACGGCAGAAGCAGCTGGCGGAAGAAGACAAGCGCCGAACGATGGGGCGCATTGCCGACGAGTTCGAGGCGAACGTCAAGGGCGTTGTTCAGTTCGTGTCGTCAGCCGCCGCACAGTTGCAGTCTAACGCCCAGAGCATGTCGGCAATCGCCGAGGAGACTGCGCGCCAGTCCACCGCCGTGGCGGTGGCAATCGAGCAGGCGTCGGCCAACGTCCAGACCGTCGCATCGGCCTCGGAGGAGCTTAGCAGCTCGATCGGCGAGATCAGCCGCCAAGTGACCCAATCCTCCCGCATCTCTGGGGCCGCGGTGGTGCAGGCCGAGCAAACCAACACGACCGTCGAGGGGTTGAGCGTCTCGGCTCAGCGCATCGGCGATGTCCTTGGGCTGATCCAGAACATTGCCAGCCAAACCAACCTGCTGGCGCTGAACGCCACCATCGAAGCAGCACGAGCTGGGGAGGCGGGCAAAGGATTCGCCGTGGTCGCCAACGAGGTCAAGCAACTGGCAAGTCAAACGGCTAAAGCCACTGAGGAGATTGCCGGCCAAATCTCGGAGATTCAAGTGAGGACCGGGGGCGCGGTGGAGGCTATTCGCGGTATAGGTCGCACCATCACGCAGGTGAACGAGATCGCCGGGACGATTGCCGCAGCGGTCGAGGAACAGACGGCGGCGACCAGAGAAATTGGGCGCAACGTTCAGCAAGCAGCCCAAGGCACCCAGGAGGTGTCCAACAACATCGTCGGCGTGAGCAAAGCGGCTGAGGAAGCGGGAACGGCTTCGAGCCAAGTTCTCGACGCCGCCAGTCGGCTATCACACGAAGCCGAGCGCCTGCGCGACGAGGTCGATACCTTCATTGCCCGAGTTCGGGCTGCTTGAGGTGGTGTAGTGTGAATCAGCGCCAGTTCAGGACCCCTGTCAGCGTCTGATTGACCCCGAAATTGCTTACCTGAGGTTAGATGGATCATTAGCTTACAGCCGATAACCCCTTCCTGACAGGGGTCCTGAACTGGCGCTGACTCACACTGCAGGCCGAGGACGGCTCGCCGCCGGGCGGAGTCCTGGTCGGAGGCGAGTGTCTTCTCGACGGTGGTTCGTTAAGCCGGCCGGTCCACTCATGCATGCAGGCAATGGCGGGGCGGCCGCCCTGGCCTGTCGGAGCCGCCGTCAACGACCGCCGATAATCGTCTCTTGGCGTTGTTTAGCTGACACTTATCGCGCTGCCCTCTTCAAGGCAAAGGTGGCCGCCGCCTTGCAAGAAGGGAACTCCGAGGCCCGGATTGTGGACAGCATCCCGGACTCGGCTTTCAAGGATTGGAACGACCAAATCCGCGGCGTCATCAAGGCCGACACCGAAGCTGCCAAGGCGGCAGCACGGGCCGAGGCCGAGGCAGCCGCGGCGATCGACGCCGCCCAGCGCCGCCGGGAGGAGGAGGCCCCTGGGCGCAGGCTGGAGGCGGACCCCGCCTGTGATCCTCTAGCGCGGTATCCTATAATAGGATGGCGTGCTATTTTACTTTGCTACAGCAAAGTATAACAACAGGGGTTCGTATGATCGGCTTTGGCACTTATGAGTCGTTCGAGGCCGAGGGCGGGCGGTATCTGACGTGCTACCGCCCGCCCGTACCGCCCCTGCCCCCCATTGACGACGTGTGGGAAGTACTGGACCGGGCGCGGGCCGTCGTCGCGGAGTTCGACCGGGCGCTTTCCACTTTCCCCGTGCCCGGTGTCGTCGGACGCCTGTTCGCCCGGCTGGACGCCGTGCATTCCTCCGGGGCAGAGGGGGCGACCACGACATTTACCGACCTTCTGGAGTTCCAGACGGTCTTGCGCCGGGCGAAAGACCCGCACGACGCAGCGTCCGTGTCGGGGGCGGCTGAGGCGTTCGACGCCTTGCACGAGGGCATGGGTGATCCGCTGGACGCCGCTCTTGCGATCCACCGTCGCTTGTTCGAGCGCGACCCCGACCCGTATTGGGCCAACCAGGCGGGCAGATGGAAGACCTATGCCAACGCCACGGACGACCCGGAATCGGCAACGGGGCTGTTCCATTACACGTCCCCGGCGTCCCTGTCGGGGGTGCTAGAGGAGTGGCGGGCGTTCACCATGGCCGAGGGCGGCCCCGAACTGGTCCGCCAAGCCCTGTCGCATTGGATGTTCGAGCACGTCCACCCGACCGCGGACGGCAACGGCCGCGTCGGGCGGCTGCTGGTACCGCTCATTCTCCGGGCCAAAGGCGCGACGGCGAACGCTTGCGCCTTCCTTGGCGAAGCCGTCCACCGGGACAAGGGCGTGTATGTTTCCGCCCTGAAGCGGGGGCGGCAGACGGGCGACATGGGCGCGTGGACGAGGGTGTTCCTGTCGCTGACCGCGCAGACGGCCGGGTTGAATCTGGACCGGGTGGCGCGGCTCGGGGCACTTTACGACGGCTGGAGGCGGGCGACAAAGGGCGTCCGCGCCGATAGCGCCGTGCATGACCTTGTTCCGTGGATCGTGACCCGGCCGACCTTCACCGTCCGGGATGCCTTGGCAGGCATCGGCCGGGGAACCTTCGCCAGCGTCAACCGGGCCGTGGGCCAGCTTGCCAACGCCGGGATTGTGGAGCCCGTCGGGGCAGGGCAGCGTGACCGCCTGTTCACCGCTTCCGCCATCGTCGCCTTGTTCGAGGGTCCAGCCGCTCAGCGGGCCCCAACTCCGGAACCCCGGTCCCGGACGCCGCGCCCGTAGACGGAATCCGTCCGCCTGGAGATCGGGAGGAAAGGAGGGGCTGTGAAACAGCACGCAGGTGGAACCCCAAGAGTTCTCATGCCCTCAGCAGGTTACTGTGCCGATCGGCGTCGAAACCCCTGCCGATTTAGAACCTGTTCGTAGACGTCATGCGCTGACCTCCTGGGGCGTGAGCCGCTTCAGGCGCCTGGAAAGGATGGAGATGAAGGCGACTTCGACGAACGCGACGAGGTGCTCCTTCGTCCGCTCGACGATGGTGTTCAATCGTCGGTAGCGGCTGATCCAGCTGAAGGAGCGCTCCACGACCCAGGCGATCTCGGTAGGAATGAACACGCCGTCACGGCCGCGGGCGATCGGCCGGACGGTGATGCTGAGCGCTTCCGCGGCTTTGGCCAAGCGTTCACCCCGATAGCCGAGATCACCGATGGCGGGGCCTTGGAACCCACGTCCAGCGAGTTGGCGCAGTACCGGTACGATGCCCTTGGTGTCGTGCACGTTGGCCGGCATGGCGTCGATCGCCAGCGGGAGGCCGTACTTCTCCACCGCGATGCTGACCTTCACGCCGCGGATCTTCTTGCCGCCATCCACGCCCCGCGCGAAACAACTCGGGGCCGAGGGGCAGGTGCGGCTGTCGATCACCACCGTGCTCGGCTCGGCCGTGTCGCCGCATGCCATGCGCCACGTGCGGCACAGCCGGTCGAGTAAGCGCCGCCATAGTCCGAGCCGGGTCCAGCGGGCGAACAGGGTGTACAACGTGCCGAACGGAATGCCGGTGAGCTGACCGATGGCGCGCCATTGCATGCCGCAAAAGCACACGCACCAGATTGCCATGATCGCATTGCGCAACGCTGCTCCCGTGAGCGCCGGCTTCGGCCCGGAACGGGTTGGGCGACTGCCGTCGGCCGCCATCGCTGTCAGCTCGCTGAGCACCTCATCGACAAAAGCATCGGCATCCCAGAACGTATCCCAGGACGCCGACGTGGTGCTTGCGGGACGAACGGCAGTGCCCATAGAGTGCGGATCCAGGCAGTCAGAACGAGGGCCGCAGACCTACCAGACCACGCCCCGCCGCACCACCCCTACTCAGCTTAAAGTAGCATCCCGCTCAGCGCCAGCCGGGACTGCTCGGGTGCAAACAAATTCTGAATCTGGCTACCTTCCTGATTTTATGAGAGAAAATTTCTAATAGGTGGCCAACGAGCATGACGACCACTTCGCGTAGCAGGTGCCTCCGGCTTGTTTAAGCCCACTTAAATAAGAGCCCCGCCTATTTAAGCCAACTGCCTTTTGCTTTATTTATCGTCGCCGGCTATAGAAGACCGCATGTCTGACGCCGTAGCACCCAATCCGCGGTTCGGCTGCTTCGTAGAGACCGCCGCTGCCGGCGAGACGGTCCACGCCTTCGTGCCGCCTCCGCTCCCGCCGGAGCCCGGCATAGACGTCCTGCCTCTCCTAGAGCGCCTCAGCCTCGCCGAACGCGCCCTCGGCCGGCTCGACGGCATTACCATGCTCCTGCCGCGGCAGGAGCTGTTCCTTTACATGTACGTCCGCAAGGAGGCCGTGCTGTCCTCGCAGATTGAGGGCACGCAATCGACGCTCACCGATCTACTGCGCTTTGAGACCGAGGCGCAGGCTGGCCAGCCGATCGACGATGTTAGGGAGGTGTCCAACTACGTCGATGCCATGATGTTCGGGCTGGAGCGGCTGAACGAGCTACCGTTGTCGCTCCGGTTGATCTGCGAGATGCATGCTCGCCTTCTTCAAAGCGGTCGCGGCGAGACAAAGAGCCCTGGCGAATTCCGGCGTTCGCAGAACTGGATCGGCGGCACGCGGCCCGGCAATGCCCTCTACGTTCCGCCACCGGTGACCGAACTCGGCGCCTGCCTCGCCGCCCTCGAGGCATTCATGCACGAGGACCGCTCGCGGTTGCCGACGCTCATCAAGGCCGGGCTCCTTCACGTGCAATTCGAGACGATTCACCCTTTCCTAGACGGCAACGGCCGCATTGGCCGTCTGCTCGTTACCCTATTCCTGTGTGTCCATGGCGTGCTGCGTTCGCCGCTTCTCTACCTGAGCCTTTACCTCAAGACCCATCGGGCCGACTATTACCGTCTGCTGCAGGAGGTGCGTGAGCAGGGCGCCTGGGAGGCTTGGCTCGAGTTCTTCCTCGATGGGGTTGCAGAGACGGCTAACCAAGCCTTCAACGCCGCTACCCGTATAGTCGGTTTGTTCAAGGAGGATCGCGAGCGCATAACGGCGGCAAGTGAACGCACTGGCTCGGCGTTGCGTGTTCACGACCTTCTCCAGCAAAATCCGTTTGTGACCGCCAACCTCCTTGTCGAGCGTACCAGCCTCAGCGCACCGACCGTCAACGCCGCGCTTGCTGACCTCGAGCGTCTCGGCATCGTGGAGGAGGTTACCGGGCGTAAACGCGGGCGTGTGTTCGCTTACCGCCAATACCTCGCAATTCTAAGCGAGGGAACCGATCCGCTTCCGGTGACGGGTTGAGATTTCCACCCTCTTGACTCCGGTTTCCTCTGACGCTTCTCATTGGTGAGAACGTATGAGGAACGCATGCGCATACAGGGTGCCGTCCTACTGCTACCCACCCTTCGCCTCCGTGACCTCCTCCGCCAGACAGTGGATGCGGTGCGGCTATGCCATCGATGCGGGCATGAGGAGGAGATCGATGGGGCAGAGTTGTTGGGACGCCTGGGGCCGCATGCCTTCCTGAAGCACGCCGTCAACGAGATAGCATGCGCCCGCTGCGCTCATACTGGACAGGCCTCCTGGAAGTCGTCACCGTCGCTGTCGCGCTATGATGGTCGGATCGGCGACCTAATGGCGGTGCGCAGCCAGCTTTCCGCGACCTGCGGCGCCTGCCGGCGGCGATGGGAGGTGGACGTCGTGGACGCGATACAGCGGCTGGGGCCGGACGTCCGGCTGGCGGAGTTGCGCGATGTCCTGTCCTGTCCATTCTGTCGGCGGCGCGGTTGGGCCGTCGTTAAGCCGGGTGGTCGGGTTGACGCAGCATACCCGGACGATCATCCTGACCGCATGTGCGGACGATTTGCCATTCACAGCCCGAGCAACCAGATCGCCAGCCGATTCGGCGTGGTCGGTCAGCTTCCAGAGTTCGGCCCGCGCTACAACGCGGCGCCGTTGCAGATGCTGCCGGTGATCCGGTCCCATCCGGAGACCCGCGAGCGCACGCTCTCCCTGCTTCGCTGGGGGCTGGTGCCAGTGTGGTCGAAGGACAGCAGCGGCGCGGCGCGGATGATCAACGCCCGCGCCGAGTCGACGCCCGACAAGCCGGCATTCCGATCAGCGTTCAAGAAGCGCCGGTGCCTAATCCCCTTCGACAACTTCTATGAGTGGAAGACCGAGGGGAAGGCCAAGCAGCCCTTCGCCTTCGGCACGACGAGCAACGAGAAGCCGGACGCTTTCGCCGGGCTCTGGGAAGGCTGGCAGGATCCGTCGAGCGATGAGTGGCTGCACACCTTCACCATTGTGACCACCGAGGCGAACGACGTCACGCGCGAGGTCCACGACCGCATGCCGGTGATCCTGCCGCCGACGACTTGGGCCGCTTGGCTTGGGGAGGAGGGCGCCAGCGCCGACGAGTTGATGGCGCTGATGCGCCCGTACCCGGCGGACCAGATACGGCTGTGACCGGTCCATGGGGACGTCGGCAACGTGCGGAACGACCGGCCCGGCCTGATCGAGCCCATCAACTCCAAGTAGACGTCGCCGCACAAAGACCGGAAATATTTCGCCACGCTGAGGTCGCGATACAAATGGATAGCGACAAGGATATATTCGAGAAAATTTCTTCCAATTTTAGTGTGCTTATTGGAGCAGCGTTTGGATTGTTTCTTTTGGTGAATTTCGTTCTTTCAATGGCTGATAAATGGATCCCAGGATTTTCCAGCCGCTTATATGATATATTCAATATAAACAATTCGGTGAAAGGCCCTCAAAGTCAGATTTACCATAACTTTTCTGCAGATCAGGAGGGCGTAACGATAGTTGAGGAGGCTTGCGTATTGTATTTCTATGAAAATCGAGAAACGTTGTTCGATGCAAAATACATCAGCATTAGAGAGCCGTATCTTTCTATGAGATTTACAGATCGGCAAGTAAAAATGTTGTGCCATTATGATTTTATGTCCTTTATAATTTTCGGAATCATAGAGGGTAAATTAGTGGAATGGCAGTCTATGCGGCACCATTGACTGTGCAAGGGTAAATTTTACATCACTTGCGAAGCAAGTGAATAGATCATTGCTGAACTGACCATTGCTGAGCGTTTGAATCCGTCAGAACCTTAGCGCTTTGCCTTCTACCGTGCCATCCTCCGTTTTCCGCGACATGTCTCGTGCGAGGCGGCGTGCTCGGGAGGATCAGAAGATGCTGAGATACATAATTGCAGCTGCTGCCATGGTCGTGACGCTGGCTGCCAGTTCCGGTGCGTCGACTGCGGCCATGCCGCAGCAGGAGAAGATGAAGACCTGCAATGCCGATGCGACCGCCAAGAGCCTGAAGGGTGACGAGCGCAAGGCGTTCATGAGCGCCTGCCTCTCGAACAAGCCGGCCGCAACCGCCGAACCTGCCAAGCCGCTGACGGGTCAGCAGGACAAGATGAAGAAGTGCAACGCCGACGCCGCTGGAAAAACGGGTGAAGATCGGAAGGCGTTCATGAGCAGCTGCCTGAAGGGCTGACACCAGGGGCGACACTGCCCGCCGTCACCGGGGTTGGGCAGTGTCGACGGGCGGATACCGAATCTGCCGGCGTAGGCTTCCTAATCACGGCGTGGCGGTTAACCGCCGTGAGCCCGGCGCCATTGCGCAACCATCGCCTCCGTCACCTCGTCGGAATAGCAGATCGGCGCCCGGCCCCCCGGCTTGCTGTAGGCGCTCCGACCGCCGCACCGGTGACCGTTGCGCATCGTGCTATAAGGGCAGGCACAGTTGCCTGGGTAGGAAGCGATCGACTCCGCGATGATCCGCTGCCGCACCTCGTCATCGGTCGGCCGGGCATCTCGCGCGACCGCGGTACCGGCGATCAGCAGAGCCGCCGCGACGGCGGAATTCGCACAGACCTTCGATAATCGGTTGGTCATTGTCTGGGGCTCCGCCGTGCGGCGACGCAGCTCCAGGCGTAAAGCGCACCCAAGATGCAGGCGAACACGGCACCTTCGACGATGAGCGTGAAGCCGCGGGACAAGGGATCGCGTTTGGTCATTGTGCCGCCTTCCTCCACCCGGCGGCGGAAGCGTCCTGCTCGCTGCAAAACCACCGCTCCCCGTCGCGCTCGTTGATCTGCGTCTGCTCGTAAAACCGGCCGCCGGGAACGTGATAGATGCGCTCCCCCTTGGCGGAGATGTTGCCCTTAATCGTGCACCTGGCGGCCGCCGCAGCCAGCGCCGCGGTATTCTGATTGGCGGGCTGCTGCTTACCCTCCCGCTTGTCCTTTCGCCAGTCCCAGGGAGGCTGGAAGGTCCCGGCCCAGATGCCGGCGCGAGCGGCGCGGGCAGTTGCCTCGGCGTCGACATACTCCTTGCTGTACTGGCGATAGGCCATGGCCCATCCATTGGCGACCATCCAGGCATTGAGCGATTCGCCGCCGGCCGAACACGCGGCAACGCTCCGCCCGTACCGATCGGTGTCCTTCACCTCGCACGTCACCGGCCGCCGAGCGATCCGGTCGGACAGAGCCAGCGCCGCTCGCTGACCGCAGCGCCAATCCTTGCCGGCGGCGTCCTGGCAAAGCTGGGCACTTTCCGGTGCGTCGATGCCATGGAGCCGGATGCGCTTGTCTTGGACCTCCAGGGTGTCGCCGTCAATGACCGACGCAGTGCCGGCGATGGTCTCAGCCGCGACCGCAGGGGAGGAGATGAAGAGAAGGGTGGCGATGAGAACAGGAATGCGCATGGGAGAACTCGCAGGGGGGCCGTGCAACCCTATGATGCTCGGGAACACGGCTGTTGTCGATCATCACGGGGACCTCGACGGAAGCACGGGTCACGCGGCCAATTGACATCGCTTGATTGCATATAACAGGCTGTTGATCGCCAAAAAATAAAGGGGAAGGCAAATGTTGCGTATGCATTTAGCTCTGTTGATTGCCGTCGCTAGCGTAGTTGCTGCATCGCCGAGTTATGCGCGTGGCGGCAGTGGGGGACACAGTTCAAGCGGCGCAAGGGTCTACAGCGGGACTGGTTCCAACTCGAACTCACACTACACCAGCGGGTATACCACAAATCGGGGCACGTACGTCGCGCCCCACTATCAGACCAATCCCAACTCGACGAAGCGGGACAACTACGAGGCCCGCGGAAATTATAACCCACACAACGGGACATATGGCACCAAGCTCGTGGATCGGTAATCGGCCCGTCAGCAGATACCCAACGGTCTGAGCCAGCCGACCCAGCCGACAGACGGCCGTCGGTCCGACACGAACAGCTATGGGTCGGCGGCCTCTGCGGCGTTGATGGTCGCTGTGACCAGACGCTTCCCGCAGATCGTCGGCGTGCCCCGTGATGCTGCTCGTCGTCGGACTACAGGGGGCGTTGTACCGGGTCTGCTAACAGTTTGCGTTATTGCGGATACATCCCCGCTCGGAGCGAAACCCACCGCCAGCGCACCCTCAATGCGCTCCAGCACCGCCGCTGCGGAACGCTGCGTTGCGCGTTGCCGTCCCGCGGTCAACGTGCGGCGAAAGCGCTGTGGTTTCTCGTCATGGGCGTTGACGACGTTGAGCGCCCATACGTGCCACCCGCCGCCATGTGCGTTGCGGGATTGCGTTGGTTTCGTGCCGAGAGCGGTACCAGTCGGTTGAAGAGGGTGACTGTGCTTTGCATGGCGATCTTGACTTCGATAGCGCAACCCATGGCATCATCCACAAAGGTGTTACACCGTGTGGGGGTGGTTGTGAGTGGATATCGTAAGGTGGCGTCCGTTGCGGCATTGAGCGCAGCTATTCTTCTCGGCGGCTGCAACGCGCAGAGCGCTAAGGAGGCGGGCGGTGCCATTGGAACCGTTCTGGGAGTGGTTGTTGGGGCGGCCATTGGAGGGCATAGCGATATGGGTGCGGCTGGCGGCGCCCTGTTCGGTGGTGTCGCCGGCTTCATCGCCGGATCAATGGTCGGCCAAATCATCGATGACGTCGATCGAGCCAAGCAACAGGAGGCCACGCAGGCGGCCTTGAATGGGAATGGTTCAACGATCTATTGGGCCAGCCCCAAGAATCCAACGACGGTCTATGGCCGGACCGAAATTCTTGGCACCCGCACCGTTCCTACGACTGCGATGCCGACGCCTGCAGGGCAAACGGTTACCATTCCCGTTTCGGAAACAACCTATACCGGGCCGGTTGTCTATTGCGATCCTGGAAACGGCAGGCCGTATCGGTTGGAGGCGCAGCGGTGCCCAAGCAACGGCAGTGTGGTCGAGATCAGTCGAGAGCGTTATCTCGCATTGGTTCCGGACACTATGCCCGCTCCTGCCTCAAGGGGGCAGCAGGAGAGCTCTGCTCCGAAGCCATCGCGCGCCAAGAACGTAGACAAGCCGGCGAGGGTGCAGACTGCCTCTGTTGCGGTAGAAAAGGTTCCGAAGCCAGCTTCTGCGATCGAGCCTTCACCCCTTCAGATGGAGACGGTGTGCAAGACCGCGCGGGAAGTTGTCTATGTCGATGGTAAAGAGCAGGCCGACCAAGTCGAATATTGTCGGGCTCCAGGAGCGGTCGGTTGGACACGGCGAGCCGCGTGATTCGAACATGGGCGGTCATGGCTGCCTTAATCATCTGGATCGTTGGCGCCTACCGAGGCGCCGACGCACTGGAGTTCAAGCAGCAGATGGCGGGAAATGAGCAAATCCTGCTCGCCACTGGCAAGTTTATGCTGGACGATGATAAGCGCTTTATCAGGGCCGTGGAGCGGGCAGGGCGCGTTGACGAGGTGTGGCTGTCATCAGAGGGTGGATCCCTTGGTGCTGGACTGGCCATAGGTCGATATCTAAGGAAAACAGGCTTGGCAACCCGGGTGCCAGCAGGTGCGGACTGTGCCAGCGCTTGCGCCTATGCATTCATTGGAGGCGTTTTTCGGAACGTGGACGGCCGGATTGGAGTGCATATGTCGGCCAAGGAGGTCGATCCGGAACTGCTGGCAACTATAACCGCGCTGATCCGACGTTATGGCGCCAGCGGGGCTCGAGATGTTATTCCGTTCGTTGAACAGTGGGCGGCTCGTATCGCGGCAATCCAAGCGAAGTATCTAGTCGAAATGTCTGTGAGTCTTGAGCTTATGACGCCAATAGTTGAAACCCATAAGACTGAAGTTCACTGGTTGTCTCGCGCTGAGCTAAAGCGATACAATGTGGTAAATCAATAAGATTTATGTTTGGCTGCGGTTTGTTGGGAGCGAGATAGCGTTGTCGCATAAATCCGGTTTGTGGTACGGGACGTCGGCGCAGCCGGTATAGAGATGGGCTCCGCCGCCGAGTGCCCGCATGCCGTATAAGCACAATGAACCGCGCCGTCACCGGCCGGAGAGGCCGTCCAGCAGCCTACTCGGACATCGCCATAGAGACCGGGGTGATGCTGCGTTTGGCCTTTGGGCGCCCATGGCGGCAGACGGAGGGGTTGCTGTGCTCCATTGTCCAGATCCTCGGCATGGCGTTGCCAGTTCCCGATTACACAACGCTGGCCCGACGCAGTGCCCGCCTGTCGCTGGCGGCTGCGCTGGTCAAGCCGATCGGCCCTATGACCGTGGTGATCGACAGCTCAGGCCTGAAGATGGTCGGAGCCGGCGAGTGGCACTTGGAAAAGCACGGCGGAAAGCCACGCCGGAGCTGGCGAAAACTACATATCGCCATCGATCCGGACAGCGGTGACATCCTGGCTGCGGAGCTGACCACCACCGAGGACGGCGACGCCTCTCAGGTCGGCCCCTTGCTCGACCACATACCCGGCCCGGTCAGCGCGGTGCTGGCGGACGGCGCGTATGATGGAGAGCCCGTCTACCGTGCCATTTCCGACCGGCACCCCACTGCCGCGGTGATCATCCCGCCCCGCGCCATGGCTGTGCCGGGCCAGAAGGCCGACACCACTCCCACTCAGCGCGACCACCACATCCAGCAGATCGTCGAGAAGGGCCGAATGAGCTGGCAGGCGACGACCGGCTATGGAAGGCGCGCCCTCGTGGAAACGGTTTTCTTCCGCTACAAGGTTCTCATCGGACGGAGCCTCCGGGCCAGGAGTCTGCCTGCTCAGAAGATCGAGGCCCGGATCGCCTGCGCCGTCCTTAATCGGATGACCAGCCTCGGAATGCCGGTCTCACGCAAACTCGCCTGAAACCCGGGAGATTGCGGGAATTTGCCCGCAGTCCGATTTATGCAACAACGCCACCATTACGGCGATCCCCGTGAGGAGACCGGTTTCGCAAAGTACCGCGAGTTTGGCAACGTCGGGGCGCATCATGATCAGGGACTGCCCAAAGGGACCACGCAACACAGGGGATTTCCAATGCCGGACGGATCAAAGATCAGAAGCGGAGTGGCTTGCCGTACTTCGGCGGGCGACTGCCCCTGCGATGTACGGCTGCAGCGGACGATACTCATGTGAGCGGTAGGCGGGGCAGCCCTATGAACATGCCGGCAGCCTTACCGGACAATTCGTCGGCAGAGTTGGAGGGAGCCCTCTGCCACCTTGGCGGTGGGCTATCCGATCTGCGTGGTACCAGATGCATTCACCTACATCTCCACAGTGCCACAGACGGCTGTCCTGCAGTCTCCCTAGAACAGCTCTATGGCAGGGAGCCCGTCAGCGGGGCGCCCCATGGTGCCGGTCATCACCTCCTCATGGCGGCGCCATTGGACCTCGGTGACATAGGTTCGCGTCATCGTCTCGAGAACGGCCTTGAGGTCGGTCGGGGCTCCATCTCCCCCAACCTCCAGATGAGCAGCCAGGCTGTCATTGAAACGGCGCAGCCCGTCCAACCCCGCCAGGATGCTGTCGACCTGCTGGCGCACGATGTCTTGGAATTGGACCTGCCCCATCGCATTCATCATCACCTCGGCAATCCCCTGACCGGCACGGTCCAGTTCCTCCAGCAGGCTGCGTTGGTAGTGAGCGACCCCATGGAACCGGTCGGACATACCGACCAGCTGGTCGGTCAAGCCGGTCAGCATGGCACGCTCGCTCTCCACCTTCTGTTCCAGCTGCTGGCCGTTGATCTGGTGATTGATCGCTTGGCGCATCTTGGAGATGCCCTCATGCACATGACGGATCGCGACTGAGGTCTGCTGCGATAGCTCCCTCACCTCCGCAGCGACGACCTTGAAGCCGTGACCGAACTCGCCTGCCCGGGTGGCTTCGATGGTGGCGTTGAGCGCGAGCATGTTGGTGGCTGACAGGATGCGGGTGATGGCGTCGATGGAGCTTTCCAGCCCATCGGCCACCTGAACGATCTCCGAGAACCGATTGCGGTCGTGCATGGCGTCCTGCAACCGTTCTTCCAGGTAACGCTGCAGGGTGTCGATGCAGTCGCGGTTGCGGGCGATGCTCTCTCCGGAGCCGTCTATCAGCGCCGTCGACTCCCGGTCGGAGCGGCGGATGAAGTCCACGAGGCGAACGACATGGGCATCGATGTCGCGCAGCTGCCCAAGGATGGCAAAGGCGGCGTTTTCCGTCTGGTCGACCACGGTGCGCAGATGGGCGCCGGTCACGTCGCAGAATCCTGGAACATCGGACACTGCGGCAGCGGCACTGGTGGCACGGGATTCCAGGGCTTCCATGTGTTTGCGCCGAGCAGAGAACAGAGATGGGAGATTGTCCAAGTCCTCTGTAATGCCGGCTTTGATGAGGCAAGACCGCGAATAGGTGATGTCTTCATCAATGGCTGCAATGGCCTCGTCGGCGTGTTTTCCCGAATAGCTTTCCCCGCTGATAACGAGCGGAATTTTGGGTACCAGATCGCTGAATGCAGCGGCAACAGTGAATTTTTCCAGCACTAGGAGCAGCACCGCCAGTCCAATGGCCAGCAAACTGGCGGTCGCCAAAGCCATGGCAGCCGACACCGGCAGACCGATTATGCCAAGGAGGTCCACCCAGGTTGAACCAAACGCCCAGATCAGCAGGGAAAGAACGAGGATTTGAAGCCCAAGCCCCGCGCCAACGAGCGTCTTCATGCGCTGCACAGGCAGATATTGGGCTTGCGCAATGTCCATCACGGCCTGAGCCATCCTGACCAACTGTGTCCGGTCGGCGTCGGTGAACTCGCTGCGAGGTTTGTCGTCAATGACGCACAAGGTGCCGATCCGGTGACCATCACAGCTGGTCAGCGGCGCGCCGGCATAGAAGCGGATGCCCGGAGCTCCAGTCACCAGGGGGTTGTTGGCAAATCGCACGTCGTTTGCGGCGTCCAGGATGACGAGCGGATCCTGACCCTTGATCGCCTGCGCGCAAAAGGAGATCTCTCGTGGGGTTTCTGGTGCTTCGAGACCAACCCGACTTTTGAACCACTGGCGGTCGCTGTCGACCAGCGACACCAGGGCGGTTGGAACACGGAACAGGCGGGCAGCTTGGTTGGTGATGCGGTCGTAGCGCGGGTCCGCCGGCGTGTCGAGGAGTTGCAGGCGCCGCAATGCCCTCAATCGCAGCCACTCGGAGATGGTCAACCCGAACATGATCGATTCCGTGTGTGTCGGTGCAGGGTCCGCGTCAGCGTGCGGTTGGGGCGACTTGCTTGATGACCTGCAGCAGCTGATCGCTCGCCACCGGCTTCACCAGCCACCCGGTGGCGCCGGCCGACTTGGCCTCGGTCCGCTTGTCCTGCTGGGATTCAGTGGTCAGCACGAGGATGGGCGTGAAGCGGAACCCGGCCTGCTTGCGCAGCTCGCGGATCAGCTCCACCCCGGTCATGCCGGGCATGTGGTAGTCGGTGATGACCAGCGCCGGCTGCAGCCCGCCCTGCGCCTTCTTCAGTGCCTCTGGACCGTTCGCCGCCATTTCCACGGCATAGCCGGCCTTGGTCAGGATGTCGGTCATGCTCATCAGGATCGTAGGACTGTCGTCGACGAGGAAAATCGGCTTCATAACGGGGCTCCGGTACGGGTAAGCGGGTGGATGTGCCGGTCCGGCCGGCGGTCGAACCCGTGGGTGGACAAGCTGTCGATCTCGTCGACGAGCAGGCTGTGGTCGAGCGTGCCGCGGCTGCGCGGCCGGTAGGCGGCGATCGGCTTGCCGGCGGCGAAGGCTTCGGCAAGATGGATGTCGGTGCGGATGCCGGTGAAGATGCGGTCGGCGCCGAACTGACGGCTCATTGCCGAGATCACCTGCCGGTGCAGGTTCAGCCGGCGGTCGACCATCACCGGAACGATGCCGAGCAGACGCAAATCCGGGTTGTGTTCCATCGCCACGCGGAAGAACAGCCGGCTCAGCTGTCTGACGCCTTCGCCGGCCAGATGATGCGGCAGCAGCGGCACCAGCACGGCATTGGCCGCCGTCAGTGCATTGACCAGCGTGCCGCCCAGCGACGGCGGCGTGTCGATGACGATCCTGTCGAAGCGGCCGCGCAGCGGCGCCAACGCCTCCGCCAGCCGCCGGGCGGGTGTCGGGCGGTCGGCCTCCTCGTACTGTTCGTCCGCCGGAGCCAGCCACAGGTTCGGCTGGTCGGTGGGAACCACGGCATCGGCAAGCGGAACACCGTCGCCGCGCAACGTATCATGGGCACGCGGCGTTCCCCGGGCCGGCTTCACGCCGAACCCGCAGGCGGCATGGCCTTGCGTGTCCAGGTCGACGACCAGCGTGCGGAGGCCGCGCCGGCCGAATTCGGCGGCCAGATTGACCACGGTGGTGGTCTTGCCGGTTCCGCCCTTGCGGTTGGACAGGGCAAGCACCTGCGGACAGTCGGATGCGGCGGTCATGACGGCACCTCCGCCGGGTAGGCCGCGACGACCCAGCGCCGCCATTCGGCATCCTCGGGCCAGGCGACGACCGCCGGCTTCGCCGCGATCAGCAACTGCAGGACGGCGGTGTGCAGGTGTTCGCAGCGGCCGAGGTCGACGCGCGGCCGCTTGCGGCCGTTCAGCCAGTCCAGCAGGCTTTCGGCCTCCTCGACGGCGCACACCCCCTCCAGCACGGCCATGGTCTTTTCAAAGCGGATCGGCATCAGACCAACTCCTTCAGGTCGAGGACGAGGAGGACGCGGCCGTCGCCGAGCAGGGCCGTGCCGGAATAGCCGGGCATCCCGGCCAGGATGCCGTCCATCGGCTTGACGATGACCTCCAGGCTCTCGCGGAAGCCGTCGACCACCACGCCCAGCCGTTCCTTGCCGAAGCGGACGACCATCACCGCCTCCTCCTCCGGCCGCTCGGCCGTCTCCGGCAGGTCGAGCAGCCGGCCGAGCCGGACCACCGGCACCACCGTGTCGCGCAGGACGAAGGCCTCGTCGCCGCGGATGCTGTGGATGCGGGCTTGGGGAATGCGCACCGTCTCGGCGATGATGTCCATCGGGACGCCGAAGGCATGGCCGCTGACGTCCACCGACATGACGCGGGTCACCGCCATCGTCAGCGGCACCGCCAGCCGGACCGCTGTCCCGCCGCCCAGCGTGCTGGTCAGCGTGACGGTTCCCCCCGCCTTCTCCACCGCGGTGCGGACCACGTCCATGCCAACGCCGCGGCCGGACAGGTCCGACACCTGCTCCTTCGTCGAGAAGCCGGGGGCGAAGACCAGATTGACCGCGTCGGCGTCCGATAGTGCCTCCGCGGCCTCCGCAGCCAGCAGGCCGCGCTGCACGGCCTTGCGGCGGATTGTCGCCGGGTCGATGCCGGCGCCGTCGTCCGACACCTCGATGACGACGCGGTCGTTCTCCTGGCAGGCCGACAGGCGGATGGTACCGGTCTCCGGCTTGCCGGCGGCAAGGCGGTCTTCCGGCGGTTCGATGCCGTGGTCGATGGCGTTGCGGATCATGTGGACCAGCGGGTCCACCAGGCTTTCGATCACCGTCTTGTCGGCTTCGGTCTCCTCGCCGGTGACCACCAGCTCGATCCGCTTGTCCAGTCGGCGGGCGAGATCGCGGACGAGACGCGGGAACCGTTGGAACATCTGGCCGACGGGGAGCATGCGCACCGCCATGATGGCCTCTTGCAGCTCCTGCGCGATGCGGTCGATGACGGCGTGCTGGTCCTTGATCTCCCGCGCCATCTCGCGCGAAGCATAAATCTGCTCCGCCCGCCGCGACAGATAGGGTAGGCCGTTCTTGGCAACCACCAGCTCGCCGATCAGGTTCATCAGGGAATCGACCTTGCCCTGGTCGACCTTCAGCACCTTCTGCGCCGCGGCGGTTTCGGTACGCACCTCCTCCAGCATGCGCTCGGCCGGGCGGCTTCCTCCACGCGCAGGCTCCGATGCGCTCTCCGGAACGACGGCCGGCACCGCGGCCGGCTCCACGCCGAGGAGGGCGACCAGTGCGGCGCGCAGGCTCGCCGGATCGTTGTCCCCGACAGCCTTGCCGAGTGTCCCTTCCAGGGTGTCGTCGTGATGTCCACCGGCTCGCAGGATGTTGCGCACGGCGGCCGCCGCGGCCTCCAGATGGCCGAGGCGAACCTCGGCGGCGCAGGGGCTGTCGAGCAGACGGAGCTGCGCCCGCAGGATCGTTCGGCTGTCATCGTCGAGCCCAATCGCGACAGCGGTTCCAGCCGGTTCGGCGGCTCCGGCTGACAGCGGTGCGGCGGTCCAATCCGGATCAGCGCCGCTGGCGATGGCCTCGACCAGGGCGTTCAGCCAGCCGGGCAGAGGACGGCTGCAATCGTCGGCTCCCAGCGCCGCGAGCAGGGCGCGCAGGCCCGATGCCTGATGGGTGGCGGCGCCGGTCAGCCCCAGCAGGGTCCGCGCGGCCGACCGCAGCCGAGGAGCATCGCCGCGCTCCAGCCAGCCCAGCGCATTCTCGGCGAAATCCTCGTAGAGCGGTCCGTCGATCCGGTCGCCGTCCAGCAGGACCAGATGCCGGGGCTCCACCCCGACGATGTCGACCTGCTCCTCCACATAGCGGAAGAGGTCCCGAACCGCCTCGCCCGGAGCAGCGGTCAGCAGTTGGAAGCGGACCGCGCAGACGAAGGGGTCGTAGTCGGCCAGCGCCGGCAGCTCCATGAGCGGGGCGATGCGGAGCGCCAGCAGGTCCGGCAACTGGCGGGCGAGATGGACGGGATCCTCGCCGTTGAAGAAGCACTGGCTGTCGGGCCGGTATTCGACCGCCCACACCCGGGCACCGTCCAGCGCGCGCTCCATCGCCGCGAGCCGTTCGGCCTCGCTGAAGTCCGCCAGCCAGGGGGCGGCGGTCTGCGCCACGCCGGCGGCCACTGTGACGACGCCGTCGGCCGCGGTCACCGCACCCAGCAGAGCGCGCTGACGGGCCACCATGCCGTCCGACAGGGAGTCGGCCCCGTCGGGCAGGCAGCCGGCGGCCTCCAGATCGTCGAGCCAGCGGCCGACCTGGTCCAGCCCGTCGAGCAGGAGGTCGACCGTGCCGGGATCGAGCATCAGGGTTCCGGCGCGCACCGCGCCCAGCAGATCCTCGCCGGCATGGACCAGGCGGGTCAGCGGCGCGATCTCGAACAGGCCCGAGGCGCCCTTCAGCGTATGGACCGAGCGGAAGATGGTGTTGACCAGCTCGTCGTCGTCCGGCGCCTTTTCCAGGGCCAGGAGGCCCTCCGCCGCCTTTTCCAGCAGATCGCGGCTTTCGGAGATGAATTGGCCGAGAAGGTCGCTCATGACACCGGACCTCCGGTCATCAGCGCCACGGTGCGGACCAGGGCGTCGGGCTGCACGGGCTTGACCATGTAGAGATTGGCTCCGGCGGCGTAGGCGCGCGTGGCGTCGCTGTCCTTCGCCTCGGTGGAGATCATGATGGCCGGCACGGGGCGCAGCGCCGGCTCCCGCCGCACGGTCGACAGGAACCGGTAGCCGTCCATCTTCGGCATGTTGACGTCGACCAGGAACAGGTCGAAGGCATCGGCCAGCGCCTTTTCCAGCCCCTCCAGCCCATTCACGGCCTCCTCGACGGCGAAGCCGGCGGCCTCCAGCACGTCGCGGTAATAGAGACGAACGGTCGCGGCATCGTCGACGACGAGCACACGCTTCATGGCGGCCTCCTGTGGGCGCGGAAACGGCAGGATCATGGCTCTTCCCCACGGTCCGGCTTCTGGTAGACGATGGCGTCCGGGAACCGGCGGACGCGGAACAGGGGGGAGATGCGGCTCATCGATTCCGAATGGCCGAGGCAGCAGAAGCCACCCGGCTGAAGGGCGTCGAAGATGGTGTCCGCCGCTTGCCGCCTGGACAGGTCGTCGAAGTAGATCAGCAGGTTCCGGCAGAAGACGACGTCGAAATCCCGATGCCGCCGGGTTTGCAGCGGATCGTTCAGGTTCACAGTGGTGAACTCGATCGAGGTCCGCAGATCGTCGATGATCTGGTAGGTGTCCTCGGCAACGCGTGAGAAGAAGCGGCGCCGCGTCGCCTGCGGCAGGTATTGCAGGGCGCGCTCGCCATAGCGGCCCTGGCGCGCCGCCTCCAGCACCTTGGTGTCGATGTCCGACGCAACGATCTCGATGTCGAAGCGGTCGACATGCTCCCAATGTTCCAGCAGATAGAGGGCCAAGGAATAGGGCTCCTCCCCGGTCGAGCAGGGGATCGACCAGATGCGCAGCCGCTCGCCCGCAGCCTTGCGCCGCACCAGCTCCGGCAGGATCGACTGCACCAGGCAGCGGAACTGGTATTCCTCGCGGTAGAAATAGGTCTCGTTGACCGTCATCGCGTTGATGAGGGTCTGGACTTCTTCCCCCGAGACCTGGAAGCGGAGGTGGGTGAAATACTCGCGGAAGTCCCGCAGCCTCAGCGCCTCGACCCGGTCGACCAGACGCTTGTCGACGAAGTAGCGCTTTTTCGCGTCGAAGGAGATGCCGGTCTTCCGGTAGAAGAACTCCTGGAAGCGGGCGAAATCCTCGTCGGAGATCGCGATCCCCTGCGGCTGGGGCATGGTCTGCGGGCCAGGCATCGCTCAGCCTCCGCGAATGCGGCGCAGGGCGGTGCGCTGGGCGAAGGCGAGGAAAGCGTCGCCGGGAAAATGTTGCGCCACCTGCTCCAGATCGGCGCAGGCGGCTTCCGTGCCGACCTCCGCCAAGGTGTCGATCGCGGCGGCGACGACGTTGGCGTGCCTGTCGCCTCTCAAAACGAACAGCATCCAGCGCTCCACGTCCGGATGACGCAGGTTGCCCGCCACGTTGACGGCGAAGATCCGCACGTCGGAATCGGGGTCGGCCAGCAGGGCTTCCATGCGGGCCGCCACCGGTTGAGGAAGCTGCTGCAGCGTCTCGATGGCGCCGTTGCGCAACGCCGGGTCCTCGTGGCGCAGCAGCGCAAGCAGGCCCGCCGCCACCTCGTCCCCGCCGATGGCGGCAAGCGCCAGGAAGATCGCCTCGCGGACCGGGCCGTCCGTCTCCACCGCCAGCCGTCCGCACAGCGTGCGTGCGGCATCGTCGCCTCCGGTTTCGGCCAAGGCACGTACGGCGGCGCGCCGGACCGATGCCGCCGGCGCGGCGAGGCGGGCCGGCAGGTCCCAATCGTCTGGGAACGAGTCGTCCGGCACTGGTTCAGGGGCCGGAAGGGTCGGCTTCTTGACGAGCGGCATTTGCAGTCTTGTCCTTCTTCCGTCAGGACAGCCAGCGCAGGAGCTGGCTGGCGATATCGCCACAGGGCAGCACGGCATCGGCACCGCCGCGGCGGATCAGGTCGGCCGGCATGCCGAAGACCACGGCGGTCGATTCGTCTTCGGCGATGGTGCGGCCGCCCAGGCGCCGCAGTTCGGCCATGGCGGCGGCGCCGTCGTTGCCCATGCCGGTCAGCATCACGCCGATCAGCCGGTCGGCGGGAAGCTGGCGCATGGCGCTGTCCACCAGCCGTGCGACGCTGGGATGTGTAAAGGCCGAATGAAGCTTCCCCAGAACGGTCGGTCGAAAAATCCCCAGATGGTTTGAAGGGCTATGGATTTGCTTCGGTGTCGGC
>NZ_LGQU01000066.1:0-27416 GCF_003115935.1 Azospirillum sp. TSH20 | reverse complement strand
CCGACACCGAAGCAAATCCATAGCCCTTCAAACCATCTGGGGATTTTTCGACCGACCGTTCTGGGGAAGCTTCATTCGGCCTTTACATGCGCATGGCGATGGTGGAACGGGAAGCAGCCTTGACGGCAACGGCCTTGACCGGACCGGGGGCCGCTCACCACAGTAACAGCCTTGTTTGCGGGAAAGGGTGATGGCGATGGACAGCCTGGACGTCACGATGCGCGAGGCGGCCGAAACGGTCGAACAGTCGCTGTGGCGCAGCCTGCGCGCCGACGCCGCCCGGGTGGCGGAGGAGGAAAGCGGCCTCGCTCCCTACCTCTACGACGCGGTGCTGGCGCGCGACGGCTTCGGCCCGGCGCTGGCGGCCCTGCTGGTGCGCAAGCTGGCCGACCGCGCCATGCCGGAGGACCGGTTGGCCGCCGTGGTGCGCGACGCCATGGAGTCCGACCCGGCCATCGTCGAGGCCGCCGCCGCCGACCTTGCCGCCATCCTGGCGCGCGACCCGGCGGCCGACGGCTGCCTGACGCCCTTCCTCTATTTCAAGGGCTACCACGCCCTGCAATGGCACCGCGTCGCCCACTGGCTGTGGCGGGGCGGCCGGCACGACCTTGCCCATTTCCTGCAAAGCCGGGTGTCGGAAGCCTTCGCCGTCGACATCCACCCGGCGGTGCCGGTCGGGCGCGGCGTGTTCATCGACCACGGCACCGGCGTGGTGATCGGCGAGACGGCCGTAATTGGCAACGACGTGTCGATCCTGCAGAACGTCACGCTGGGCGGCACCGGCAAGGAGCATGGCGACCGCCATCCCAAGGTGCGCGACGGCGTGCTGCTGTCGGCCGGGGCCAAGGTGCTGGGCAACATCACCATCGGCGCCCACGCCAAGGTCGGCGCCGGCAGCGTCGTGCTGAAGGACGTCCCCGGCTGCGCCACCGTGGCCGGCGTGCCCGCCAAGGTCGTCGGCTGGTGCCGCGACGAGCCGGCGCCGGCACTGACCATGGACCAGAGCCTGCAACAGGGCGACTACAGCATCTGAGCGGCCTCTTCCGCGCTGTCCCTCCGCTGTCACCGGAAATCCGCCGTCGCAATGACTACATGGAAGGCGGGCGGTAATAGGGCGCGAGGGCCGTGAGGGTGCTGCTGGCATTTCTGTTGACGCTGGTCCTGCTGCTGGCCGGACCGGTGTTCCTGCTTGCCTCCGGCGCGGTGCCGACGGCCGTCGACTGGAGCCGCATCGACCGCAGCCCGGTGGGCCTCGCCCCCGACGCGGCGATGACGCCGGAGGCGGTGGTCCAGGTCTATGCCGCCCGCGTCCTGTCCTGGCGCGGCGCCTTCGGCGTGCATCCCTGGTTCGCGGTGAAGCCGGCCGGCGCCCGCAGCTATACGGTCTACGAGGTGATCGGCTGGCGCGCCTATCGCGGCCTGTCGGTGGTCTCTGTCAGCAACCGCGACCCCGACGGTCGTTGGTTCGGCGCGCAGCCCACCCTGTTGGGCGAACTGCGCGGTCCCGCCGCCGAAACCGCCATCCCCAAGATCGCCGAGGCCGCCGCCAGCTATCCCTATGCCGGCGAATACCGCGTCTGGCCCGGCCCCAACAGCAACACTTTCGCCGCCTGGGTCGCCCGTGCAGTCCCGGAACTGCGGCTCGACCTGCCATCGACCGCGCTGGGCAAGGATTACCTGGGCCGCGGCGTGTTCGCGCGGGCGCCGAGCGGCACCGGTTGGCAGATCAGCCTGTTCGGCGTCGCCGGCCTGCTTCTGGCGCTGGAGGAGGGGCTGGAGGTGAATTTGCTGGGGCTGACGGTGGGAATCGACCCGCTGGACCTTGCAGTGAAACTGCCGGGGATCGGGCGGGTGAGATGGTCAGAGTCCGAGCCGCTTTAAGAAGAGCGAAAGAACTTGATGATACGCGGGAAGAGTATGGTCAGTTGGCTTGACCGAAGCACACCATCCAGACCTTGAACTTCGAAGGGAGGATGGTGCCCAGGGACGGAGTCGAACCGCCGACACGGGGATTTTCAGTTGCAAACGATGTAGCTTAAGCTATTGATTTCAAATAAATGCGCTGCATTGTGTGCTAGCATTGTGCTAGGATTACGAAAGCAAGGAAAAAAATCCTATCGGCCGTTTGGGCGATCTTCTAATATTCACTTGCTAGCATGATCGTCAGCATCCGCACGGTCAAGCTGGGATCTGCAGGATTGGATGACAGGTAGGTCATGGTGGGGTCGTAGTAGTCGATCTTCCACATAATCTGCGTGTATCGCACCACTATGGTCATGCAGTCTTGCTCATCGTAAGGCAGTAGAATGGGGCCGCAGGATCGCGAAGCACACCTATTGACGTGCAATCTTTATCCGCTGACAATGCGCAACAGTACAAATAGCGTGCTATGGCTTGGCAAGATGCCTACAACTCTGCGAGTTAGCGATTTACCTGCTCTAATCACAGCCTCAAAGGCCGACTGGCTCGCGGGAACTACATGGCTGGGATTTACCCCAACCGATGACACCCAAACAGCACGCAACCAGTGCCAAGGCACTATCCAACGTCAGTTCGCGAACGGCTACGTGATTGAGTACATTACCGAGCAATTTAGCAGTCCAAATCCCGGCTTCGAGCGCGACCTAACCTATCTTGAAGAGCGGGAGGCACACAAAGCTTTAGCTGGCCGCTTAATTGCCGTTCATAAGCTCAAGGTAACTGCACGATCTCTTGAAGACATCTTAGGGCGCGAAGAGTACAAGCGTCTTCAAGACATGTGGGCTCAAGGTGGCAAGAGGTATCGGTGGTCGGTTGCATTTCCAATTATCGAAACGTACGAAATTGTTGGCCGACCCAAGGCGAAAGATGTGCTTGGCGACGAAATGTATAGGCGCCTGTATCAAAGATCGTCCTCGACGTTGCGGGTGCTGACAGACGAGGAACGAGCGAAGCTCAAAAACCTTGAAATCAAGCAAATCCAGGCATCAAATGCTTGGATCGGCATTGAGGACGAGTTTGCAGCAGCCGAGGCGAGCCAGATTACCACACGTACTCTGAAGATGATAAATGCGGACCTTGCCGACCGCGCTCTTGAAGGTACAATGAAGGAACGGTGGGCTAAAGTTCGGCGCCGCGCTGCTTGGATAGCAGATAAGTTCATTCGGTCCAGAACGCGGTTGGAAACACTCCGCTGTGACGACTGTGGCTTTGATCCGGCTACTATATTCCCCTCGGCAGAGAAGAATATACTGCGGAGCTTGTTGGACGTTCATCACCGGAATCCACTGGATGAAGGCATCCGGTACACCACAACAAAAGACTTTTCTTTGCTCTGTCCTACATGCCACCGTGTCGAGCACCAAAGGCTGAAACAGGAAGCACTGCTTAATTCAAAGAAATCCACGAGCAATCCTAGTGAAGCGCAGCTGGATCAGCTATAGCGCTGCCAGGAGGACTTGCGGAAACGCACGAGGCGTGCGATTTCCACAGACCCCTTTCAGCCCCTGCGATCACGCGGCCTTCCCGGCCTTTGTGGTCGTGGAAGGCTTGTTCAGCACCCGCTGACGGCTCGCGACCGCGCCGGCAATCACCTTGTCGAGTTCCCCTGCTGTGACAGCCTGACGGACCTGTTCCAGCACCGGCACCAGACGATCCATGATGCCCACGGTGATGACCGACTTGCCGGGCCTAAGTTCGAGCGGCCGGTTGCCATAGTGGATCTGGAGGTGAACTGTTCCAGCCTCGTCCTTCCACCACCAGGGGCGGAACCGCACCGGCACGTCGCGACGTTCCTTCGTCCCGTCCACATCCACCCATCGGCCGACACGGCGGATGAACACCTCTCCTTTGATCGTCGCCGTCGCGGCTTCAATCTGAAGCGCCAGTGCGTCGAGCAGCTTGCGACGGGCAATCCCTTCCGGGCTGGCTTCGCCCTGCTTAGCGGTGTTCGTGAGGGTTAGGCTGTCCAGGATGCTCATTGACGTTCTCCATACGTTCGATTTTCATATGGTAACGTCCCGGCGCCAGGACTCAACCTTTGAGTGAGTCGCAGTTCAAGCCTTCGATTGATCTGTCTTCCACCCGTGCTACCAGGGCAGCAGGAGATAAATATCCGTATAACGGATACGTTTACGGAGAACCGCCATGAAAATTGAAGATATTGATGAACTCTTCCCCTTTCCCTCTCCTGGGAATAAGGCCATGAATGACGAGGAAATGGATGCTCTGCGCCGACGCATGCAGGCTTGCATTCAAAGGGCTCGTGCTCCGCATACCAACGTGCGGCATGTTTGTCTGACCTTTACCCCGCTACAGCGGTAGCGTGGACATCAGAACGCACTGGCACAGCAACAACAGCACGGCATTTCGGTCCCGATGCTGAAACACGCGCACAGGCCGGCGGCATCAAACCCATCGTATGCTTAGTGGAGCGCACGATAGACCGCCTCCTTTTTCGAACTGGCTGCTGCTATCTCACCCGCTCGAGAACGGTCCCTTATGCCGCATGCAAGAGCATGCTTTTCCTTTGATAACGGAAGTTGCCTGTATATCTTTCTGCCCCACGTTGTGGGACTTGCTGGCTGGTGCCATCTTGCGCGACATGGAGCAACGTTATTTACTTTCGTGGCCATAAGGTTAACCAACAGGTAAAAGAGGTTGATTTGCTTCAAGAACAAAAATCCTGCGGTGGGCAATGGTACCATTGTGTCCCGTGGCGTCGGCTCCGGGAGGCAGGTGGTGTTGCTACCCTAATGATGCTCTTTTGGGTTGTGTTTACTTGGTTTGACCCGCTTGGGATTGAGGGTGCGACAAAGAAGCAGTCGACCATTCTGTTCGACCGGGTCGCTGCTCCTTTCTATGGATTCGGAGATCGGCCCGCACGTGATGGCATCGCAGTCGTGGCAATAACCGATACGACACTCAGCAACTTCAACGCGACTTGGCCGCTCCCTTACGCGGCCCATGCACAAACTCTTGGTAGAATTCTTGCTGGGGGAGCGAAGGGTATCTTTGTCGATATCTTGTTCAACGGAGAGCGTGCAGGCGATAGTCTCGACGCCTTCCGCTACGTCCTTGACGAAGCGAAGCAGATGGATGTGCCGGTGGTATTTGCTAAAGCCGGCGAGAGTCAGCGCTTTCAAGGTCCGCTGAAGGACGTTGAACGGGCTGAGGTCACTTGGGTCTCTGAACGATACTACCCTTTACATGTTGAGGGTTCTGGAAGCCGGGAACATGAAGAGGTCAGTCACGCGGGAGCGCATTCTGCTTCCCATGTAGAACCGCCCGCAACTGCCGCTATGTACCTCTTTAACCGGCTCTGCGTTGAGCAGAAGAAGCTCGATCGTTGTCCGCCCAATGTTGATCCATCAGAGTTTGAGCATGAACTTTACATGCGATGGGGAAGTCATTATGACCCAGTGCAGTCCTCGGTAAGCGATACGTCAAAGTGCCGCACATTTGAATCCAGTTGGCAGAGCCGCTTAATGGAGGCGGCCGATCAAGCATGGCGCAGCATTTTCGCCGGCCTCACGCCAGTTTTCGGACCTGCTGCGCGGCAGTCGTGCTTCTACATCCTTACTATTAGTGCCGAGCAACTCGGAAATCATGACGTCATTGATCTCCTCAAAGATCGCATTGTTTTCTACGGTACCGACTTGCTGACGCAGCACGACCTTTTCAACTCTTCAGTCTTTGGGCAGGTTGCTGGCGTGCAGGCACATGCTATGGCGTTCGACAACTTAATGACCTATGGCGACAATTATTTTCGCGGATCGCCAGAAATTCATTTCGCAGGTATGCCGATTTCCTATGCGGAGTTGACTGAGTTGGGGTTGTGGATGCTGATGGCGGTTACGACTGCCCTCATTCACGTATTGCGTGGCAGCCATCACGGAGACGGAGTGCGCCTCGCCGGATGGATCGCGTACGTATCTTTGGCAGTAATCCTGGTTCTTGCCGTTGTTGATCAGCTTTCTGTACGCGCTGATATCTGGGAAGCATTCCCATTTCTGTTGCTAATTCTAGCAGTGGGCGTGTTTTCGAGCTTGTCTGTAAAGATATTCGTCCGCTCTAGTATTGAAAAGAACCCAAATAATATTTGGCTTTCTACTGCATTCTCTGTATCTGTGATTTCCGTAGCCTTCGTCGTCAACGAGACAATCTTACACTGGGACTCTGCCAACTGGTTTGGGTTTGTGCTCCTCTATCTCGGAAGCAGAGAGGTTGCGGAGATTATGGAGTCCCAGGGACTCGCGAGCTTCTTTTTTGGTCGACGTTTTATGCGAAAGGACGAGGCCAAGAACCAGCATCTTGCAGACTGACACAGACAGATCATCAAAACTTTCTGTTCACGTCTGCATAAGTGCTCCGATTGTCGGAGGCTTTCAGTTCTCAACAAAAATTGGAGATAGATGATGGTGTTCGTTGTGAGAGCTGCCTTGCTAGCATCGTGCTTTTCAATTGGCGGTGTTTTCGTTGCTTTCTCTGCGATGGCAGAGGGGGTTGTTCAGAAAGTTTACGGAGAGCAGGTACGTCTGCTTGACAAAGATGAGAACGTTACTGAGGCGACTGTCCCGGCTTCTGCTCTGCTGAACCGCCCAGTGGCGGGACGTCTTGCACGCGGCGCCTGGGTAGTTGAATCCACGCAGGGGCGGGTGATTGTCGACTCTCGAAACATTCGTACCAATGCAGATCCCAACATATGCGTCGTTCTTACCACCCGACCAGGGGGCAGCCAGAGTTTGGTATCGAATGGACTGTCTAACAACTGCACGCATTGACGGAAGCCGGATCATGGCCTCGCGTACCTTATCATTTGCTTTCTATCTTGCCGGTGCCCTGGCTCTGACAGGCTGCAAGACCACTGAGCTGATCACGAGTGGCTCCTCCGACGGGCGCCCAATCGACCGGCTTTCAGCTGCGCAGTCGACCAGCGGTAAGGCGCAGCCTACCGAAAAGCAGCTCCTCCGCTTTGCAATGCTTCAACCGAGCGGCGTTGCAGAGGTGCCTGTTGTGAGTGAATATGCGCGCGACGTGCTGCGCAAGCTATTGGAGGGCGTACCTGGGCCTCGACCTGCTACACAAGTCTATCTGATTCCTTCGTCGAACTTCAATGCGGAGACTGGTCCTTCCGGCGGTATCTTCTTGACATTTGGAACACTTGAGCGGCTGCGCACCGATGCGAACCTCGGAGCAGAAGATCACCTCGCCTTTATCTTAGCCCATGAATTGGCACACGTCCTCCTCGGTCATGTAGAGGATCGAGCAGACTCACGTGACGCGCTACGCAAGCTATCTATCTTGGCCCAGATCGGGATGCAGGTCGCTGGCGCTAAGGCGCAGGACGCAACGAAGCAGCGGCTTGGCGGTTACGTCCTTGCCAATGTCCTTGGTCTGGAGGCGCTGGAAACGACGCTTTTTCCGGCCTGGACTCGGGATCAAGAGTACGACGCTGACCGCCTAGGTATCGACCTGATGGTTAAAGCCGGCTATCTGCCAGATGCGGCCTTCGACGTCATCAATGTCATCAACGCCGACGAACAGGAACGCGACCGTCGCCGCAAGGCAGCGAAAGAGGCCTTAGAGAAGCAGTTGGAGGAGCAACGCAAAATTATGCCGGTCAAGGAGGCAATCAATGCGGCTTCGGCCAGCCTCCAGCAACAGATGGAAATGTCCTTCAAACAAGTGCTCGAAGATTTACGCAACAACCACCCGGGTTCGGATAATCGGGATGATGCACTGCGCACCTATGTGATGAAGGAATACGCTGATGTCCGGCCGAAAATGCGTAAAGACCCCCTTCAGCGAGTCCTAAATCGAAGTGAGGTTAAGCTTTCGCTGCAGCGGTTCCGAAGCCTTGAACAAGCGTTGCAACTTATTGATGCCAAAAATCCGCAACATGCCCAGTCTGCTTACAGGATTGGCGCACAAGGTCCGACAGGGCAAACTCCTTATGCAGCCTGGGTTGGCTATCGCGTAGCCGTCGCTGCCGGTCGACCTGATGATGGGATTCCTGTGCTGACAAAGGCAATTTCGCATCCGCAAGCCACGCTGCCGGTTTACATGGCTCTGGGGGAATATCTGGAGGCACACGGAAGGAATGATATTGCTTACGCAACCTATCGGACGGCGGACGAACGGCTCGCTTTTGACGATTTGATCCCACACGAGATTCGAGTGGCTAAGCGTTTAAACCGGTCTCCAGACGTCAGTGGGTTTCAAGTCCGTTGTGTCGCAACCGGCGACCGCGACCTTATCAAGCGCTGCAGCGAGGCTGGGAAGTAGGAAAGGCTCTTAAGGTCTAGGCGGATGCTTGTGCTGACCGGTCAATAATCCGCTTAGATCAAGATGTCTGAGCGCTAACCGCTCTACGGCGTTGTAGAGTTTTCGCAGAACATATAGAAGGAAGCTCGGAACGAGCAGCCTTCTAATATTGTCAGCCCCGTTATGAAAACAGCTAAGAGCTAATGGACTGGGAAAAATATTGCCTATCATCTCCCCGCTATCCAGCTACAGCGGTAGCATGAGGATCAGACCTTACTGGCACAGCCCAGCAGCACGGCATTTCGGTGCTGCGGCCAAAGCACGGGCGCGCATGTCGTCCCACAGGTCATCCAGCAGTCCTTCTAAAAGACTGCGCTGGTCATGGTAGCGCGGGTCAGAGGCCAGTCGTTCGACGAGCAATTCCAACCGCGCAGCCAACCCCATCAAGGCCATTATGTTAGGCTGGCGCTGCCTCGCTTCCATGGAGGTGAAGTAACTTTGTGATGCGCCCAACCAGTCCCGGCTGAATTGCGCCTTCGTGTTACAAACGCCAACATGAGATAGTATATTGTATGCGTTCTGTAAAATCATCTCATCACCTATATTCATATCTATAATGGAAGTGCTGCTCTAGCAGCATCTTATTTATTCACCCCATGCTTTCGCGGCAGTAAGCTTTGCGTCTGCTCTTGCTTTCTGTGCAGCGGCCATCGTCGCCAGCGTTTCAGCGCGGATTTGCTCGATCTCCAATCGTGCCTGTTCCGCTTCGTATTCCGTCTGCCGGGCTTCCGCTCGCTCCTTCTTTAGTTCGAGTTCCTCCCGCTCCACATTAAGGTCTCCAAACATCAACGCGACTACGTCATGCTCCAGAGCAGTCTTTTCCTCCGTTAAGTTCCTACAGCGCCTTTCATAATGCAAATGATCAGGCATTCTTACCTTTTGCCCGTTGGCGCAGTTGATCTCTCTTGTCTCTGAGGCATTTGTGGTTTCCCCATATATTTCTATTGCTTTCATGCTATTCTCCAGAATTTCTCCTTCGTTTATTTATAGATAACGGTTCGGTGCTCCGATGTTCGATAGACGTTGAGCTACCCCCTAAGAGTGCGCGATACTTTCCCTCATAGGGCTGTCGTGGCGGCTAGGGGAAGGCGATGCAAACGCGCAGGCGAGGAATAACGCTATGGGGACAAGCTCGAGAGGTGCACTTGTTCTAAAGCCGTGGCGCCCCGAGTCGGCGCTATTGGCGCCTCTGGGGATCTTGCTTGCAAACTGATGGAAATAGCCGAACCACCGCGAGGTTGGTTGGAAGCGGCCGATCTGGCGACTTCGGTGCGTCGGATTAGGGCATCGGCTGTCGGCACATAATGCAGGGATAAAAGGATGCTTGGGCTTAGCCTTCGCGAAGAATTCCGCGGGAAGCGCTTGAAGGGCACTGCCATTGAGCTTTCCAACGAAACCAACACCGGCGCGACCCAGATCGCGGCGAAAGAGTTTCTCCAAATCACTTACCCGACTCACGACCTTCTAAAAGGGATCGAGGCTGTCGGACCGGACAAGGGGCGTCCGGTGGTGGTGATCGGCGAGCGTGGCCTTGGTAAGTCTCACCTGATGGCGGCGCTATACCACGCGGTGAATGACCCCAACTCGACTGATGCATGGCTGAATTACTGGGCAACCATTCTGTGCGAACCATCTATCGCCAAGATCGGCCTGCGCTCAGGAATGGAGGTGATCGGCGAGAGCCTTCACCGGCAACGTTACAAGTTCCTGTGGGACCTTTTGTTCGAGCGCCATCCCCACGGCACCTACATCAAGGGCAAATGGGAAGGCATGGGCGCGGCCAAGACCGATATCCCTTCCGACAAGCTGATCCTCGAGTTGTTGGAGTACAAACCGACCATGCTGCTTCTGGACGAATTCCAGACGTGGTACGATGGTCTGACGAACACGAAACAATACCCATGGAAGAACTGGGCGTTCAACTTCATCCAGATCCTATCGGAGATTGCAAAAGAACGGCCAGACCTTCTGGTGTTGGTGGTTTCCGTGCGCAACGGGGGCAGCGATGCCTACCAACAGGTACACCGCGTCAACCCGGTTGCCATCGACTTTAAGGCGGGCGGTAACGCAGAGCGCATCCAGCAAGATCGTCGCCGCATGTTGCTCCACCGTCTTTTCGAGAATCGGCTACAGATTGCGAATGGCACGATTGAAGCGCTGGCCGCTCAACACGTAACGGAGTATTTCCGCTTGCTTGCCGTTCCTCCTGCCGAGCAGGAGCGGAAGCGCAGTGAATTTATCGAGTCCTGGCCCTACGCGCCACATTTGCTGCGTCTTCTTGAAGAGCAGGTGCTGATCGCGACCGACGCGCAGGAAACGCGCGACATGATTCGTATCCTGGCCAACCTCTACAAGAGCCGCGGCGAGGTCGCTCCGGTGCTTACGGCCGCAGACTTTCGTCTGGACGATGATGCATCAGGCATCGGTGCTTTGCTGGATTCCGTTTCCAACGAGCATCACCGCACGCTGCGCGCGAAGGCACAGCAGAACATCATTTCGGTCACCGAGGCGGTTTCCAATCACGTAAGCCATGCACCGCACCTTCAGGAGATCATAGGCGCATTGTGGCTGCGCTCGATTGCCGTTGGCAACTTGGCCGGCGCCGAGCCCGCGATCCTGCAGGTTGACATCACGCGGGACAAGGCCATCGACGATAATGCGTTTCAAGTCGAACTGGCGACCATCGTCGAGAATAGCTTCAACATTCACCAGGATGGCTCCCGACTAGTTTTTCGCGAGGAGGAGAACCCGCGGGCCAAGTTGATGGCCTGCGCGCGCAACGACAAGCTGTTCGCCGATGGTTCCGACAAGGCCCAACTCGCGAAGCAGGTTCGCTATGTAATCGGTGGCACCGACGAGGTCGCAAAGACATTCCGCGTGATCGCGTTGCCACAAGCCTGGCAGACAGACCCATGGTCAGTACTTGACGAAGCCGAGCATCCAGATCGATGGGATGAGCGCCTGCCCATCTTGGTGCTGCCGGAAGAACCCGACAAGATCGACCAGCGTCTTGGCCGCTGGCTCAAGGATCACTTGCAGAAGCGTCGCAACACCATTCGCTTCCTCTTGCCGCGATCCGGCTCGTCGAATGCTTTCCAGGATCGTGATTTGCTGATTCTGGCCCGCGCCGAGATGAAGGCGCAGGAGTGGAGTGGCCATAATCCTGAATACAAGAAGCTGCACAACGAATTCCAGGGGGCATTACGTGATAATCTAAAGAAGCGCTTTGATCGTTTTGCCGTACTGCATCGCTGGAATTTTGCCGATCCAGATCAATGCATATTCAGCGTCGAGAGTCTGAAGAAGCAAGGCGCGCAAATTCCCGAAGGCATTGAAGATGCGCTGACCACCGACCTGTTCGTTCCTGAAGACTTCGAAGACCTCGTGCGGGAAGCAGCCGCCGAAAACGCGGCTGTAGGCAAACTGCTGCGTGAGCTTCAGGAGCCGCGTCCGGCGGGTCAGGATTGCATTCCTTGGCTTGGAGAAACCGCGATGAAGGAGCGCATCTTGCGCCTGTGCGCGCGGGGCAAAATCGCCATCAATCTACGCGGCCTTGAATACCTGCAGACCCATCCAGGCGAGGACGAAGAAGCGGCGTGGAAGCGCCTGCGTCCAAAACTTTCCTATACTGGTCGTCAACTTGACGAAGTATTCCTAATGGAACCATCGGCGGTACCGACCACGGGTGGAACGACGCCTCTCGCACCCGCGCCACAACCACCTGCTGGCGGGGGAGGTAAAGGCTTGTTTGGGGACGTAACATCGCCGCATCCAACATCCAATGGCAGTGACACGCCAACTGGGGGCGACACGCCTCCATCTGGCGACGGGATCTTCGTTGGCGGGGCCACGGGCATTGGCGGCAAGCCTCGCATCCCTCTTAGCAATCCGGCTACCTCGCCGCTCAATCTGATCGGCAAGCTCGAAGGCTGGGGCATCGGCCCCGCCACACAGGTAGCGGAAGTCTTGATCAAGGTGTCTGCAGCAAATGGCGCCCAGCTCAAGGAGCTGCTCAAGAAACTCCCAGACGGAATGACCTTCGAGCTCAGCCTTGAGAAGGAGGATAGCTGATGGCACTCGACACTGCGGTACTGCACAGCCTGATCAAAGGCACCGCCGAGGACGCGTGGCGCACCATTATCAACGAGGTTGTCGAGATTGCGTCAAGGCCGCTGGCCGCAGGCAACGCGCCAGGCGAGGTCATTAAGCGCGATCGCGAAATCGGTGCGCTTGATCACTTCTTGTCGTCCAGCGGCTGGGACCTGTGGCAAGTCTTCGGGGACGCCGTCGAACGCACCTCGGATCGTCTCATCCGCTGGTGGTCCGAGCCTTACAGCGCCAAGGCAGTGCTGATTCTCGACGGCCTGTCGCTGCGGGAATTGCCCTGGCTGCTACAAGGGGCCAAAGAGAGAGGCTTTACACTCCACGACGTCGCGGTCAACGCCTCCGAGCTGCCCGGTGAAACCAACGAATTTGCCCAGGCGCTGGGGTTCGGCAGCCGCAGCCAGCTTCAGAACAACGGCGGTGGTCTTACCCACAGGCTGCAACCAGCGCACACTGAGTGCGTCGATATGCCGTGGAAGGATTGCGAGGGGTTGATCAACGGAATACCCAACTGGGTGTTTTGGCATCACTGGCCCGACAGCAAAGTTCACGATGGCGCTGGCGCTGGTCAAGGGCTTGACACGCTGACCCGCGACGCCGCCGACCAGCTCAGCGGCAACGACTTCTGGACCTTTGTCGAGCGATTGGCTACCGGGCGGCGGCTGGTCATCACTTCCGACCATGGATACGCCGCCACCGGCTACTTCCCGGACGCCGATGGCGAAGTCGGCCAATTCCTCAAGAAGACCTTCGCCAGTGGGCGCAGCACCAAGGGCGCCGGAGAGACTGGACCGTTCGTGCCGCCGGTAGCCCTCCAGATCAACAGCTCTCACGGCGCTCACCTCCTGGCCGTTGGTAGGTGGAAATGGAAGAGCCAGGGCGGTTACCCGACGCTGACACATGGAGGCCTCTCCCTGCTTGAGGTGCTGTCGCCCTTCGTCGAGCTCACGAAATAAGGATCGCGTCGCATGGCAACCAAGAAAGAACTCCTGGCGCAAGAAGTCGCCAAGGCTGTCGGCGCTGGCAAGACCATCGCGCTGGAAACCGTTGATTTTAATGACTCGAACCGCCCCAAGACCTGCCTGGAGGTGAACTTCCCAATCTTGCCGGTCAATCAGGTGGCAATAATTGAAGGCAATGCGGGTAAGCCAATCTACCAGATGTCAAAATGGTGGGCGCGGCGTCGTTCCAGCGTATTCCGTTCAATGTTGATCGCGGCGGCCACCAAAGCCCCTGATGACGAATCGCACGCGGCCAAACTAGTGTGGGACAACTACTACGCCAACCACCAGAAGAAGGGTGCGTTCAAGCATCTGAAGGTGGCCGATATCTTCATGGGTGGTGGCACAACGTTGCTAGAAGGTTCCCGCCTCGGGATGCAAATGTTCGGCAACGACCTCAACCCGGTCGCGTGGTTCGTCGTCAAGCAGGAGATGGCCAATGTCAATCTGGAGGAAGTGAAGCGCCTGCTCGCCGATATCGAGGCCGAGGTCAAGCCGCAGATCATGCCCTACTACTACTGCGACGGGCCGGACGGAGAAAAGGGCACATGGACGCATGTGCCGACTAAGCGAGTGATGCCTGCTGACTTCGACCCGCTTTCCCTGACCCCAGAGCAGCGGCGCGAGTACAGTTACGAAGGCCCCGAGATCATCTATACCTTTTGGGCCAAGCATGGCCCGTGTCAGGTGACAGGCTGCGGCCACCGCACGCCGATCATGACCAGCCCGGTGATGGCCGTAAAGACGCTTACCGTGAAGCATTGGGAGCACTCTTGCAGCGAGTGCGGCGAAGATTTTCACGTCGAGGAAGAGGCGGCGCGCATGGCACCTGATGTGCCGCTGTATGTGGCACCCTCTGAGTATGCATTTTCCGTGCTCGACCGTAAAAAGGGCGTTATCTGCCCGCATTGCGGTCACGGCGCGCTTGTGAATCTTGGCAAGGGCAAGAACAAGAAGGTGGAACTGAGCCTGCTTATACATCCGCACTGGATGTCTGGCGAGGCGAAGCTAGATGCAGATGGTCAGCCTTACGGCGGCTCGGCTCAGGACGGCGTGACCGCGACCACACGATGGGATCAGGAACGCGCCGCAAAGATTCGATTGCTGGAGGTACGTGGAGAACTTCCGGAAGAAGTGACGTGCCCGCAAACGAACATTACGTTCAGGCCTGATGTCGGGACCGTACCCAAAAAGTCGCACTACGAATGCGCGGCCTGCGGCACGGTGCAGGACGTGTTGACGACCATCAAGACAACCGGCAAAACCGGGCCGATGGCCGCTTACGCGGTGCAGGGCTACGCGCCCAAGCGCGATGCGGCAGGCAAACCCTACAGCGGTCGCTTCTTCGCAGCCTACGACACGGCGCACGCACGGCAATACGACAGGGCGTTTGCTGAATGGGAAGCGCGCAAAGACGATGACCTCAAAGATTATTGGCCACGCTCGGAGCTTCCCTACGGCTTCATGACGCATATGAACAACGGCGGGATTCCAAACCACGGATTCACGCATTGGTGGACAATGTTCAATCCGCGTCAGCTGCTTGTGCATGCACAGTTACTTAGAGCAATACAAGTTACAGGAACATACTCAACGAATACGCGCGAGTATGTCCTGGGCGCATTCCAGCAGTATCTGAGAAATCAAAACTCCTTCTGCTTCTGGGACTCCGGATACGACAAGCTCGTTCCTCATATGAGCAACAACAATTACCACCCGAAAACGAATGTGGTTGAGAATAGTGTTTTCCCGTCACTCGGTCGAGGCAACTGGACCTCTTGTGTGGAAGGAATAGTACAAGGAGCGGAGTGGGCCCAGCGGCCGTGGGATTCCGTGAGTAGTGAAGGGCTGAGGCGCAGCCACGGCTCGCTCGCAGACAGGATTAGGGGGAAAAGTGAGAAGGTGTTTCCGGGAGATCCAATCGATGACGCAGAGATCCTCTGCGGCTCATCCACCGAATTGACACAATTTGATGACGCGAGTATTGACCTTGTTATTACAGATCCACCCTTCGGCGGTCTGTTGCATTACTCTGAGCTGGCGGATTTCTTTTATGTCTGGCTACGCCTCGCCCTAAAAGAAAAGTATCCGGATTGCTTCAGCGCAGAATACACTCCCAAGTCGTTGGAGGCCGTTGCCAATCGCGCTCGTGAGCCGGAGGACCCGGATGGCTTCTACCAACGCCTGCTTACCCAGTGCTGGCGTGAGGCGCATCGTGTGCTCAAGCCAGGTGGCATTCTCGCATTCACCTTCCACCACAGCGAGGACGAGCCATGGGTTGCGGTGCTTGAGTCGCTGTTCGACGCTGGTTTTTACTTGGAAGCCACGTACCCGATCCGTTCAGACGAGACTAAGGGCGAGGGATCGAAGCCCGGCACCTTTGGTTCTCAGACCATCGAATACGACATCATCCACGTTTGCCGTAAGCGCATCGAAGAGCCTAAGTCGGTAAGCTGGGGCCGGATGCGCCGCGAGGTAATGACCGATGTCCGCCAGTTGCAAGCTATGCTCGAAAATCATGCCAAGGAGGGTTTGCCTGCGGCGGACATTCAGGTAATCCGGCGCGGCAAAGCGCTGGAATACTTCTCGCGTCACTATGGCAAGGTCTTTGTGGACGAGGGGCGCACGATCTCGGTGAAGGATGCACTTGTCGGTATCAACCAGCTTATCGACGAGGATGCTGATAAGGGCAAGGAGCCGCCGCCCGTCAATGCCGAGCCGATCACGCGCCAGTTTCTGCGGACCTTCGGCACCGCCAACGATTTGAAGCGCGACCAGTTGCAGAAGTTCCTCAAAGGCTCGATCACCACGCCTGACGAATTTGTGCAACGTGGCTGGTGTGTAGAAAAGAGCAAGGTATTCACGCGAGCGAATCCGCTGGAATTTGCCCGTGAATGGTCGGGCAAGCACAAGCGCCGTTTGACCTCTGACTTGGATCAGGCGCTGGTGCTCATCGGTGCATGCTTCGACGGCAGCGGCATAAATGCGTCAGACACGCTGAAGAACGAGAACTTCAAACCCCATGTGGCGCTGAAGCCCCTGCTCGAATGGCTGCACAAGAACGGCCCGGATCAGGCCAGCCGCAATGCCGCTTCCCGCGCTGTCTCGATCTACAACGCCTGGGCAGCCAGCCGAGCCGAGAAGCCGAAGCAAGGTTGGCTGTTCGAGGAGGAGTACGCGTTATGAAGCAACTACTCGACACGGTGTGGCAGCGGCGTGGTACCAGCTGGATTTGGGACGAGGAAGCGCGCAATCAGGTTTGTATTGCCGGCGAAGTCTGGAGTCTTCGTCGGTTCCTGCAGGCGGTGGGCAAATGGCCCGATGATCTACCAAGTAACAGCAACAACACGCTGGCGGTTGGAGGCCTTGAAGGCAGCCTCGATCTGCTGACGCCGGAGGGTGGTGAAGCATGGCTGGGCGACGTGGTAAAGCAGGCGATTCTATCCTTCCAGGATGCCTATGACGGGCAGGCGGCACTGATTTTCTGGCTGCCCTCCGGTAAGGGGCGCATCAAGTTTCATCCTGCCACGGATTCCATCGAGTGGCGCTGCGCGGCGCCGCACAGCGACAACTTGCTCGCCTTCGGCCGCATCCTGTGGGGTGAGGCAAACGAGTATCCGCAGGAGATTCTTCTGCGCGAGGGTAGCAAGCCCGTAGGTCTGTTCCACCTGAGAATTACCTGAGGTCTGTACGTGGAAGCCGACGCTCAATTTCAGTCTGGCGAACGGATCACCCACGGCGAGTATGGCCAGGGTGTCGTCCTCGACCGAGCCTGCGATGGTTACCTGCGTGCCTTCTTTGGCATCGGCGAGCGACGTGTGCCGGTGGCATCGGTCCGTCGTGAAATGTCCCGAACGGAACGCATTCTGCGTTCGTTGGAAGGCGGGGCTGAACGGGCGCGCAAGGCGTGGCTGGCGCTCGAATCCCATTTGCTCCCTGTCATGGAAAATGCATCAGCCCTGACCTCGGCCAAGATCGATCTGTTGCCGCATCAGGTGGTGTTGACCCACCGAGTCGCAACCGCCTCGCCACGTCGCTTTCTGGTCGCCGACGAAGTCGGCCTCGGCAAGACCATCGAAACAGCGCTCATCCTACGCGAGCTGGCCAGCCGTGGCGAACTGAACCGGGCGCTGATGGTGGTGCCCGCCGGTCTAGTCAACAATTGGCATCGCGAGCTAAACGAGGTGTTCAGCCTCGACTTCGAGGTGTTCGGTTCCGAGGGCGATATCACAGACCGCAAGACCAATGCTTTTGCCAAGCATGATCGATTGATCGCCAGTATCGATACCTTGAAGCGTCCGGCACGCATCAAGCGGCTGCTGGAAGCATCGCGCTGGGATCTGGTGGTTTTCGACGAAGCCCATCACCTCACCGCTTATCGTACCGGTGGCAAGGTCAGAAAGACAGAGAACTACAAGCTGGCTGAGGCGCTGAAGGGGCATGCTCGCGACCTGATCCTGCTATCGGCGACCCCCCATCAGGGGAACCACTTCCAATTCTGGATGCTGGTCCAACTGTTAAACCCTACCTTGTTCAGAAGCCCAGAGGAGATGGTCGAACACCGCTATCGCCTCAATACGGTCATGTTTCGCCGCACCAAGGCCGACGCCTGTCGGCCGGACGGTGATCCGCTTTTCGCCCGCCGGTGGGTGCATGCCGAGTCGTTCCTCATGTGCGATGAGGAGCGTCGCTTCTATGAGAAGCTGCGGGAGTATCTGGAGGATGGCTTCAACCTTGCCCGACGTCAGGGGAACCAGGGGCGCGCCCTGGGCTTTCTTATGGCGATTTTTCAGAAGATTGCCGCTTCCAGCTTTGCCGCCGTGCGACGGACACTCAAGCGCCGTCTGCTGATGCTGACCTTGCATGAGGCGTTGCTGCGGGACAAAGAACTCGACATTGAAGGGCGAGAGCGCCTGACTGACGAGGCACGGGAGCTAATTCACGAGGAATTCGCGATCGACCGCAACAGCGTCGGCCGAAGCGAGGTGGATCGGGTTATGGCCGATCTGAAATACCGCTTGGTCAAAAAACTGGACGAGGAGGCTCTGGAAATGGCCTCCAACCCCTACGGTAGTGAGTTTTCCTCGGCCTATGCCGAGGAAGCCGCCTCTGCCGTAGTTGATCTGCACCTGCCGGAGGAGCGAATGCGCATTCGCGATCTACTCGGTATGTTCCCGGCTCAACGTGAGACCAAGGCCCAAAAGCTGTTGGATGGCTTAGGAACGCTGTGGCGGCAAAATCCGAACGAGAAGATCGTCATTTTCGCCACCTATCTGGGCACGGTCGATCTGCTGGAGCGGGAAATCGAGCATACCTATCCGGGACAGGGCGTGGTCGTCCTGCGCGGCGGCGATCACGGCGCCAAGGTGGCAGCGGAGCGTCGCTTCCGCCAGAAGGACGGCCCACGCGTGTTGGTCTGCACCGCCGCCGGCCGCGAGGGCATCAATCTTCAGTTCGCCCGCATCCTATTCAATTTCGACCTTCCCTGGAATCCCATGGATGTCGAACAACGGATTGGGCGCATTCATCGCTACGGACAGAACCACACGGCCCAAGTCTACAACCTCGTCCTCTCCGATACCATCGAAGGTCGCATCTTCCTGCTGCTGGACGAAAAGCTTACGGAGATCGCGCGCACCGTGGGCAAAGTCGATGAGCAAGGCAACGTGGCGGAGGATTTGCGATCCCAGATTCTGGGCCAACTCTCTGAACGGCTGAATTACGACCGTCTTTACCAAGAGGCTCTGTCTGATCCCGAACTCAAGCGAACGAAAGTTGAGCTTGAGGCAGCCCTGTCGAATTCTCGGGAGGCTAGGCAGGTCGTCTTTGATCTTTTCCAGGATTTGGAAGGCTTCAGCCTCGACGATTACAAGCCTTTCTCAGATGTGTCGTCGGGCTTGGATCGCCTCGTCCGCTTTTTCGGAATGGCCGTTGCGGACCGTAAGCAGCATATCACTAAGGCAAATGAACAGACTTATGATCTGGTTACGGTCGATGGCATACGACGTGCCAGCTTCACCGTTGATCGAGACACGGCCACCACCAGCGATACTCTTGACCTTCTCGGCCTGGATCATCCGCTGATCCAGGAAGAGCTTGGCCGGTGGCGTAGCATTCCACCAGAAGATTTGGGTATCGCCGTTGAAGGGGACTTGGACGAACCTACCCTTCTGTCCTTCTGGTTTGTCGAAACCTCCGGCGATAATGGAACACATCGGGTAATGATTCAGCCTATTGCAATAAAGACGGACGGAACGCGGGTGCCTGCGGTAGAGCGCCAGGGGCAAAGATATCTGCAAGCTCCCCCGAGACCCGCCTACCTTTCTGCAGAGCAAAGGCTGGATCTGTTCACCCGTGCGGTTGAGCCCACACTCCAACGCGAGTTGAAGCACAAGGGTGCGGTCAATGGCGAAGGAAGCTTTTCGGCGGAGTTGATTTGTTGTGTTGAGATTGTTTGAATCAATCAGATGAGAGGCTGAAAAACGAAACATCACAAAATATAGATTTTCTTAGGTTCCTGTTGGAAGCCGCATAGTTCCTCAGCTTCTTTCAGGCCTTGAGCGAGGCCGCGCCTGAAAACATAATCTTGTGTGCGCAATAACTACGCACAATGAGGTAATGATGAAACAGGCGCGGGTGCTGACGGACTCGGAACAGAAGCGGCTGCTGGCCGTGGTCGCGCAGGGGCGGCACGCTGCCCGCAACCGGATGGCCGTCATGCTGTCCTACCTCGCGGGTCTGCGTGTCGGTGAGATCGCGGCTTTGACCTGGGGCGACGTGCTGGACAGCAACGGTGCTGTGCGCGAACAGGTCCGGCTCAGTGCGGAGATCACCAAGGGTGGCCACGCTCGTGTAGCGTTCATAAATGACCGGCTGCGGAAAGAGATCGAACGCTACCGCAGCGGCCTGGGCGACACGGTGAATTCCGAACGGCCCCTGTTGCTGACGCAGAAGCGGACGGCATTCAGCGCCAATACCCTGTGCCAGTTGATGGGGCAGCTTTACGACCAAGCGGGACTCGACGGTGCGACCTCACACAGTGGACGGCGGTGGTTCATCACACGGCTGGCCCACAGTGGCATCAGCCCGAAGGTCATAATGACGCTGGCCGGTCATAAGCACCTGACCACGACCCAACGCTATATCGAGGTCAACGACGAGCTGATGCGGGCTGCGGTCGATGTGCTTTGATTGCCCCACCAGTGCTATGGGTGGTGTGAAATATCTCCGTATAACGGATACATAACCAGCAAAGGCCCTTTTGCAGTGGGCTATAGTGGTGTTGGCTGCCTTGAGAGAAATAATCAGCAAATCATTGATTCAATGAAGTGTGCATTTAATATTGATTCTATGGATGGTTGTGTGTTATAAATAAGAGATAATAGGGGTTGACGAGGCCCTTAATGTAGATGCGACGATAGATTTAATAAGTTTCGACCACATTCAGGGGTGGTGTGGTTTGTTATTATAAGCCCCGTTCTGTCGTATGTCGTGTCTACATAACGCCCCATGGTGCTCGTCACGCCATGGGGCTTTTTCTTTGAATTATTGTAGGGACATATTATGCGGATTAATTATGTAGATTCATGCGCAGGTAGCGGAAAAACAACAGCGGCAATCAAGTCGATTGCTCATGGGGTTGAAAGGCTTCAAAGCCGCTTTGTTATCGCTCAGCCCACCCGTCAACTCATTGCATCCACACTTGAACGGGCACGACAGATGACGCCGAGTGTGCGGTGGCGAGCCATCACTGCGGACCAGCATCCTGGAGAGGTAGCAAGTGAGTTCCGCAAAGCACTACAGGCAAGAGACGTCGATTGCATCTTGGTGACTCACAAATGTATTTTGGATAACCCCGATCTCCGCGGAAAGGTCGATTGGAGCCTTATTGTTGACGAAGTGCCACAAGTTGATTTCAGCTTTCAGAAGAACCTCAGCATTACATGGGATTGGTGGACCGAGCATTTTGATGTCGTGGCGAATTCGTCTTGTGACGCTCTTCTCGATGTCATGGTCAAGCCGGGTCATGCCAGCGTTGTTGACCAATGGGCACGCAATGAAGAGCAAGATGATGTTGTGGCTGTGGTTCAGCCATTCTTCAACGCATTGGTCAATCCTCACTGGAACCTTGCCCTGACCAGAGGCGATTGGATGAGCGCCGGTTGGCAGGGGCGAGCCCAGCTTCATGCTCATGGTTGGCTCCAACCCAGTGTGCTTGAGGGCTGGGACGATCTGACCATCATGGGCGCGAACCTCACCAACAGTCTGCTCTATCTGGTGTGGAAGAGCCAAGGCGTCGATTTTCAACCACACCCGATGATCAAACCCGCTTTTCCTCGCCACGATGACACGACGGGTAGTCGGGTGCGAGTAAAGTATTTCACAGAGGGTATCTGGAGCAAGACACTGCGCGACAAATGCGGTGGGTTGCAGTCTATATGCAATAGACTCAAAGATCATGTCGATGGTCGGCACATTTGGTCGGCAAACGGCGACGTTCAGGATTGGCAATGGACTATTCCGCTGGGGTGTCGTATTCCGCCTGTGAGCCATGGACTCAACGACTATCGCGATTTTGATAAAGCCGTATTTGTTGCCGCGCTCAACGACATGACCAGTCACTTTGCGTGGGCTGAGAAGACGTTCGGCATTGACCCAATAGAACTGAGTCGTGCCAAGGCGCAAGAGGCTGCCTACCAGATGATCATGCGAACCGCATTGCGCGACCGTGACAGTGATGTGCCGGTCAGCGTGATCGTGCCGGATCGACGCACCGCAGATTACATCTGTGGCCTTCTCCCTGGCAGTCGTTTGGATTTTCTCGACCTCGGCATTCCGGAACTCGGGCCAAGCCAGCGAGGCCGTCCAACCAAGGCGGTTGTTCAAAGCAACGCAGAACGCAATGCCGCTCATCAGAAACGAAAGAAGCAGTTAAAAGCGACTGTCACGGCATTGCGGGAATTGCAGGAACGAGTGATCCATGACGGGCTCACATCTAACGAAAATACCTTATATATGGACTATTCGTTAGAAGATGATCTGATGAATCAAACATGCCATCCGGTAACGCTGTCATTTGAGCTTGCGACGACTTCGAGATCAATAGTGAATCATACCTTCAATAGCTGGGATGTGGTTCGCGATGAACTACGACGATGCCATGAGGTGGTGTTTGCGAGCAAAGCCACCAACTGGCTCATCTCGGGAGCGACGTTTGATCCCGATGCCTCCCCGGATACCACGAAGGGAGCGGCGAATGTCGTCCAGATGCAATTGCTTCAGCTCGATTTTGATGACAGCCCATTGGACCCGGAACGCGTCCATCGAATTTTCCAAGACGTGAGGCACCTACTGTTCAACTCCTATTCCAATGGACGTGACGGGCTGTGGCGTTACCGTATGGTTGTTCCATTGAACTGTCCGGTGGGTTCGGAGGCATATAAGGCGATCTGGGATATATGTGCTGACAGAGTCAGGAATATTGGCTACTCAGTCGGGACGAAGTTGGGGGAGAGCGGTATCAACAGCGGGCTTGATATCAGCAAACGCACTCCATCGAGTTGGTTTTATTTGCCGTGCCAAGCCAAGGATCAATCGAAGAGCTTTTGGATCGATCATTGGGATGGCGTGCCGATGCTCGATCCCTTGGAGTGGTTGGATCGCGTTGTGATTGATGCCCCCGAATACCAAGAGGTCGCGGCGGTAAAGAACCACAGTCCAGACTTGCGTAGACTATTAGAGCGGTTGGTTCACCGAGAGACAGTCGAGGACGCCGACCACCAGCGTGAAGAATGCCGGAAGCGTGCCTATGAAGCCGCCCTGGAGGATTGGCGAGCCACCACCGCTGGAGAAGGCAACGCGGGCTTTTGGCGCTTTGCTTGTCGCCTTGCTCAAGCAGGATACGATCACGCTGAAATCGCTCAGCTGCTCAACATGCATCATGGAGATTCACAGAGCAACCGACAGGACCGAAAGAAACAAATCAAGAGTATCACAATTTCGCTCGGGAACGGCAGGACTTAGTGTTGGTCATGTCGTGAAGCCAGTGCAGACAAACCAACCCTGGAACCATTCCAGGGTTGGTTCTCTGATGTTATTCTGAGAATAATCAGCGATCTACATCATTCTGATCGTCAGACGACGGTTGTTGTCCTAGCATCAGTTTCCGCAGCGTCATCTTTTGTCGTTCCAGTTCACTTCTACGATCTGTTGCCTTGAAAACAGTGTGAACTGCCTTGACCACCGCCATCACGTCGTACGGCACGATCATATGGTTGAGGTCGGTATGGAGAACATGCCGGTTCGCCAGCAGCAACCCCATCGCGGTCGCGTAGACGTTGTGGTGTTTCACCATCACCATCCCCACTCCATCCAGCTTGCGCCCCCAACCAGTATCGTTGCCCCGCACCATCCCCACCGTCAGACGATCCGCCAGTGGGCTGTGCAGGGGAAGCTGCGTGCTTGGGTCCAGGGAGGAAAGGTCCTGAAGGGTGTGACGCTGGAAGTTGAAACGCTCGCCATCGAGCCGCAGCCCCAGCACGGCCTGCCCTGATCCCCTCGCGAACGACGTGAACGGTGTTGCCGCGTCGAAGGTGATTTCCATGGTCGGTAGAATCTTTTGTAACGCCTGTTTCAGCGCTGTCAGCACCACCGCCATGCGCGGGCTTTCCACCCCAAGAAAGTGAAGCCATGCCGTACCGGAGGTCAACCGTCCCTCCTCCAGCATGATCAGGATGCGGCGGATCACGCCGTAGAGGTCGAGCTTGAGCACGCCGCCCACGGCCCAGCCCTCGAAAGGAAAGCTCTTTACCGCGTCGTACCACTGGTCTGCTTCCTTCGGTGTCCGCCCCTGAAGAACATTCAGCAGCCGCAGCGGCGATGACCGATCCCGGTGTTTGACGATGAACGTCAGGTTCTGAACCGTTGTGTTCAGGCATTCCTTGAACGCCGTGAATCCCGATTGCGGCACGTCTATGGCCTTGAGCGGCACATCGAGGGTCATGCCGACATCGCCCCAGCATTCCTGCCAGCGCAAGAAGCGCAGTCGGGTTTCGTCGGTAAGCGCCAGATTGCCACTGTTGTTGATCAGCGAAAAGCCGCCGCTATCGACGATCACCACGCTATCGGACGCACGAACCGAGCGGTCCAGCATTGTGGGCGGCGGCTGGCCGTCGAAGGTCGCTGCGCTGGCCAGCGTCGCTTTGATGGTGAACAGCGGGTTCGGGCGGCGCAGAAAGTTCAGATCCTGCGGTTTCACCCCCTGGGGCAATCGATCCGTCTTGATCGCGCGAGGAATCGCCAGCTTGGCGTAATCGGGCTGAACCGCCGGCGCGAAAATCGCGTATTTGTTTTGTTCCATGCTGAGGTCCATGGATCGCTCCACCACTGAGGAAGAGCCGAGTTGCGTCAGCTCCTCCCTGCGCTGATTGAAAGGGGTCAGTCCGTGAGGCCGGGCGCGTCAGCTTCGTCGTCAGCCATCGGTGCGACGGCACGCTTGATCGAATACCGGCGCAGGAGCTTGTCGCTGCGCTCCTTACCCTTCATCAGGGGAATGCCGACCGTATGCTCAGCCCCTTCCGTGTTGAACTTCAGCATCAGCAAACCTTCGGGGTCGAGTTCGAACTTCACGTCGCATGTCAACGTGATCGACTGAAGGGACCGGGCCAAACCGATGAAGTCGTCGGCGTGAATCTCCACTGCGACGACTCTTTTGCTGGTCGGGCTGTGAATTTCCGCCGCTTCCCGCTTGGTGAATTTGGTGCCGACCCCAACCGCGACCGCTTCATCGCCGAATGTCAGGCGAACCCGGTCGGTGCGTTGCCGCTCGACATCCTTGACGAACGCCTCATGGATGAGGTTGCTGACGCTGGTTCGAGGTAGCGCGCCTGAGACAGTAGGGTTGAAACGGTCATGGTCGATTGCCCAAGGCTCTTGCCAGTGGTCGCCACGACTGGCCGCCCGCAACAAGACGTTGAAGGTCGGGTCTTCTCCCTCCTTCGCCACGTCGGTGGTAAAGTGAAGACGGAAATGCCCGGTCTTTGGTGGATTGGGTTCGCTTGTGGTCGGCGCCACCGCCATGGTGAAGCCGGCGGCCCGGCGCGCATCCAGGATGTTCTTCTCTGCCATGCGGATGCTGCCGTTCCGGATTTGCCCTTGCCGCCCCGTAGATCCAGGCTGAAACCACAAGTCCACGGTGCGAGGCTGGCTGACGAGGGGTGAGCGCAACACCATCTCGATTACCACGCACCCCGCCGTCATTAGAGGATTGCTGACGAGAAGCGTTTCATCAGCCAGCAGGTAGAATTGGCGGCGTGCCATCTGCATCGGTGTTTCGGCAGTGCTGGGATCATCGCTGCGCCTAACCGGCAGAGGAGACGGGTAGGTCTTGATCATCTGTCCCAGGATCAGCACTTCGCGAAACGTTGCAATCTCTGGCGGGATAACCACCACTTCTCGGGCATAAAACGCTTCCAGACGGTCACGGGATACCAGCCAATTGGCCGCAGCGCCAATGGCGTCGATATCGATCGTTTCCAGTGCTTTCGTCGTCAGCCGGGCTGCCAGAGCTTTGGGGTCGAGAGCTATTTCCGGAGCCATATTGACGTCAGCACCCGACACGGGTTTGGGGCGCCCTTCCTCGGCCAGCCTCTTCAGGCCACCCCGTTCGCGGATGATGCTGATGATGTCGGCGAAGCTCGCGGCGTCACAGGTCGGCAACCAACTCTCACCCTTGACCGCATTGATTGCAGCAATCGCCGCGCTAATCGCCGGTCCGTAGTCCTTCAGCACGTTGTAGGCATGGCGTTTGGTTTGCTGGTCCTGGCTCTTGGTATCGAGTAGCAGCATGCCGACGATCAGGTTGCCTGTTGCATACATCGACCCCTTGTCCAATGCCGCCACGCCGCGTTCCTTGGCATAGCTCTCGTAAACCTTCTTCTTTTCCTCTTCCGTGCCCTCCTGAAGCATATCACTCAGGGTCAGAGCCGCGAGCTTGGCGTCGGCAAGATAGGAGCGCCGATCCTTATGTTGACGCGCAGCCTTCTCGGCCTCCTTGTCGTTCACACGGGCGAGATCATTGATGCTTTCGCCGATCCTCCGAGCGGCTTCAGCCTGAAGAGGAACCGCTGCGTGGCTGGCGGAGCGTGTTTCGGACGACGCCGGCAGCGGCGTGCGAGGCTCGAACAGGGTCGCAATATCAGGGGGCAGCGATTTGACTGCCGGGACCGCATCGTTGTTCGTCTCGTCGGCCACAGCATCGGCGGCCGTGGTTTCCGACATGTTTCCAGAGTTATCAAGGTTATTGTGAGGCATAAGGCATGCTCCTTGCGTCGCACCAAGTGCGGTGCGGTAATTCGCCGGCCGAAAACAATCGACCGTCAAACGAACTGTTCGTTTGGAGCGCTTGGACGGAATCGAACCATCCCAAAGAACCATCAAGCGCTGGCGAATTGGGCAAGGAAGCCCGAACTCGATTGCCATCCGGAGTCTTTGCTCTCCGTGACAGCGAAGACCCAATTTATCAGAATATCGCGAGCTTTCAAGTAATATTTCTTAAGAAAAAAATCAAGATTCAGCCCCCGTAGCCGTCCAATGCCAGCGAGTGGTCTGTTATTCTCAGAATAACGTTCTTGTCTTACGATTGGCTATTCAGTTCTCCGCAGGGGTTGGCAGCTTGCCAAAGCGCGCCAGCTGGCACCCGACGCTTCTGCTACCAAGATAGCACTCGGGGCTCAGGCAGCAGCCAGCACGCTTTAGTGGTGCATCCGCTAAGTTGATTGGAACTCCAGGGCTCCGGAGCGGTTGGTAAGGGAAACCCACCGACCCGGAGCCGGACCATGGCCATCCGCGTGCAGGACTTGAGCGACGAGGAGCTGGAGAAGTTGAGGACGATGGCGCGCTCGCGCACGTTGGGCGCCGGCCTCGTCCGGCGGGCGCAGATCGTCCTGCATTCGGTCGAGGGCCTGACCGCGCCGGCCATCTCAGAGCGCATGGACCTGTGCGGCGAGA
>NZ_LGQU01000202.1:0-27769 GCF_003115935.1 Azospirillum sp. TSH20 | reverse complement strand
GTTGCGGATGTGGTCGCTTCTGGCGGCGGAGACGATTTCGGACTGGCGTCTGCTGGGCGGGCTCGGCACCTGCACCGCGACCGAGCGGATCGCCCGCCTGCTCGTCGCGCTGTGCCAACGCCAGCGCCGGGAGTCCGGCGCCTGTGTGGATGACGACTGTGTGGACGAGTTCGCGCTCCCGATCAGCCAGACGGTGATCGCCGACGCGACGGGCCTGACCTCGGTTCATGTCTGCCGGACCTTGAAGGAGATGCGGGCCGCCGGACTGCTGTCGTTCACCAAGGGGCGACTGCGCGTCATGGATTGGCCGCGGTTGGCCGATCTGGCGGAGATGTCCGAGACGCCGGCGCCCCAGTCCGCATTCCCGCCGCCGCCTCCGGTGTTGGAGCCGGACACATGGTGCGGGGGTACCTGGCACAATGCATCCGGCCGATGCCATGGATCATCGCCCATATCATCGCCCATCGGCCCCTCGTGACCAGCTGGCCGTGACCAAATGGCCGTGACCGGGTGGCGCAGGCAAGACCGGCCCACGCCACCCGGTCCGCATCGCCTGAGAAGGCCCGCTCCCTGCAACTCCGCTCCCAGCCGGTCCGCGTCTCAATCGGTGTGCCAATTCACCCTGAGGAGGCACTCGCCCTCGGCGTACTTCCACGTCACTTCACCGTGGTGATGGTGAGCGAGCGCTTCGGCGATGCGCCGGGGCAAGTGAAGATCCGTGGTCGTCACGTCCATCCCGTCGGCGGTGTCTTGGATGTCCATGATCCTGTTGAGCGGATGCTCGGCGGTCTCGAGTTTCTCCTGATGGCGGACCTGCGCCATGATCTCGGCACGATGGGCTTGGACGAAGGCGCCGCTCATCGTCAGGATGCCGGCCGGGATCCGCTCCTCGATGCGCTGGCAGGCCTGGCAGACGGTCTCCGTCGCATCGGCGGGCCTCGCCCCCCACCGCCAGCGACCGTCCTCGTAGACCGCGTGGCAGCGTGAACAGACGCTGGGATCGGCGGGTTTGAGGTCCGATTTGTAGGGGTCGTGCTCCTTCTCCTGGATCAGCCGGTCTCGCCGTTCCGGTTGCAGGCGGCCATCGATGACCGCGCGGCGGTTCTGAGGTTTTTGTCCCATGGCCACGTCCTCCCCGGTGAGCGGAAAGCGGTATACTCGCGCCCAGGCAAAACGCCGCCTTAACCTGGATAAACCCGTTTGCGATTGACCGGAGATTCACCGTCGGGGTCGATCTGGTTAACCTGGATCAAGGTGGGCTGCGATTTTTGGCGCGACGGTACGGAACCTATCCTCCGCTGCAGGAGACGGTTCATGATCAAGCATATACTTGTCCTGCTCGATGGTGACGCCGCCGACGAACGGGCGCTGAACGCCGCCTTTACCCTCGCCAAGCTGTTCCATGGGCATGTTGAGGTCTTCCACGTTCGGCCCGACCCGCGGTTGGCCATTCCGCCGATTGCCGAGGGCTTCTCATCCGACATGCTGGAGCGCCTGATCCGGGAGGCGGAGCAGGCGGACCAGGAACGGGCATCGCACGCAAGGCGCAGCTTCGACGCCGCTGTTGCGAGCGCCGGCATTCACAGCGTCGGCTATCCCGACGCCGACACCGCCATCGCGTCCGGTTCCATCACAGCGACATGGCGCGAAATGGTTGGCCAGCCGGAGGACATTCTCACTCAGCGTGGGCGCTGTGCCGACCTCCTCCTGTTCGCGCAGCCATTCGATGCTCCGGCCAATGTCCTGCGGCTGGAGACGGCATTGTTCGAAACCGGTCAGCCGATCCTGCTGGCGGCACCAGGCATGGATGGAGAGGCGCTTTCATCGATCGCAATCGCCTGGGACGGCAGCCGGCAAGCGGCAAGGGCGATCGCCGGGGCCATGCCGCTCCTGCGGCGGGCGCGGAATGCCACCATACTGACGGTGGACGGAGGCGATGACGTCAATGGTCCGACGGCGCCGATGATCACATGCCTTTCCGACCATCTGGCCTGGCACGGCATCTCCGTGGCGGTCGACGTCCTGCACAAGGACGGCCGCCCGACCGGCGAGTTGCTGACCGGAAGGGCGACGGAGATCGGTGCGGGTCTTCTGGTCATGGGCGGCTACGGACACAGCCGGTTCCGGGAAATGGTCCTGGGCGGCGCAACCCGCCATGTGCTGGGGACCGCTCTCGAATGTTCGGTCCTGATCGCACATTGAGGCGGCCAGCCACTGATAGTCCGGCATGGGAGGCATCGATGACGCACGATGGAATGCTGCTGTTCGATCTGGACCCGCATTGGCGGCATGGCCGCCGGATCGCCACCCATCTGGAGATTCCCGTTTCCCCGCATGAGGAGAGGCGCTTCGAGGATGGCGAAATGAAGGTTCGCCCCTTGATCAGCGTCAGGGACCGCGACGTGTTCGTTGTCCAGTCCCTGCTGGGCGATGCTCATGACAGCGTGCATGACAAGCTCTGGCGGCTCCTGCTTTTCATCGGGGCCCTGAAGGATTCGTCCGCGCGCCGGGTGACGGTGGTGGCCCCCTATCTGGCCTACAGCCGCAAGGACCGCCGCACGAAATCCCGCGACCCTGTGGCAACGCGCCAACTGGCGATCCTGTTCGAGGCGGCCGGTGTCGACCGGGTCGTCACGATGGACGTGCACAATCAGGCCGCATTCGAGAATGCTTTCCGCTGCCGGACCGAGCATCTTCTGGCACGACCCCTTTTTGCCGATCACGTCAAGGCGACGGCGGGGAATGACCCGATTGCCCTGGTTTCCCCCGATGTCGGAGGCATGAAGAGGGTCGAACAGCTTCACGAAACGCTGGAGCACAGCCTTGCCCGGCCGGTCGGTCTGGCCTTCATGGAGAAGACCCGCAGTGCCGGAGTTGTCGGCGGTGGCCAGTTGGTCGGCAACGTGGCTGGCTGCAGAGTGTTGGTTCTCGACGATCTCATTGCGACGGGAACCACCATGCTGCGGGCCGCCGAAGCATGCCGGACGGCGGGAGCCCTTTCGGTGGTGGCACTGGCGACCCACGGCGTGTTCGCGCCAGGTGCCGTCGAGATGCTGCAGTCGCCGGCCTTCGACAGCGTCGTGGTGACCGACACGGTACCGCCCTGGCGATTGGAGGGCGACATAGCGGTTCGAAGACTCACGGTTCTGGACACCACTCCGCTGTTCGCAGAGGCGATCGCCCGCATGCATGCCGGCGGTTCGTTGAGCGATCTTCTTTAGAACAGATGGCGGATCGCCCGACGTGGATGACCATCCGATACAGCGCGCGGATCGAATGCCGGCGGACCAGGACTATCCGCTCGAATTGAAGGTGGAGTTCCTACAGAGGCCCGATGTTTATTTCGATCGCCCCAGCCAGGTCGAAGCGATCGAAACCCGTCTTTCCTGGGTCTTCCTGACCGAGGGACATGCATACAAACTGAAGAAACCACGACGGCTTCCCGAAGTGAACCTGTCGACGGTGGCGTTGCGGCATGCAAATTGTCTGACCGAAATACGGTTGAACCGTCGACTCAGTCCGCTGGTTTATCACGCCGCCCTTTGCCTTGCCCTTCGGCCGGATGGTGGTCTCAGCTTGTGCGAGCGGCCTGGGCCTGCCGATCGTGTCGTCGATTGGGTGGTTTGGATGCAGCGCCTTCCGACCGACCGGCGGATGGACGAATTGATCGGCTCCAACACCTTGCAGACAAGCGACGTCCGGAATCTCGGGATTACGCTGTCGAGATTTTACCGCTTCAGTCGATCCGTTCCGATGCCGGCCGACAGGTACCTAGGCCGATTTGCCCAGGATGTTGAGAAGAACCAGATCGCGGCCAGAACCACACTCCCCAAAGGAATGGCCGACCGGGCAAACAAGGCTGCGATCTGGCAGCGAGGGTTTTTGACAACACAACGCGGGCTGTTGCGGAAGCGGGCGGAAGGCCGGCGGATCATCGAAGCTCATGGCGACCTTCGCCCCGAACACATCTTTTTTACGGTTCCCCTTCAGATCATCGACTGCCTTGAATTCGACCGGGCACTCCGGCTGCTCGATCCCGTTGATGAGCTTTCCTATCTCGGTCTTGAATGCGATCGCCTGGGAGAAGGGTGGATCGCCAGCCATCTTCTGAAGATTTACGAGGCGCGGAGCGGAGACAGGGCCGATCCTCATCTGGTCGCCTTCTATCGCAGTGTCCGCGCCTGTATCCGCATCCGTCTGGCCGCACACCGGCTGGCCGATGCCACTGCCGCCCAACGGAGACGGTGGTTGGAACGCATCGATCAATATCTCACATGCATCGAGAAACATTGACCCTATTCGGCCAGAGGGTCGGAGGTCCGAACAGCGGCATGGATGGGATGCAACTCGCTTGCCCCCCAGATTTCGGTGTGGGCGCAACCGGACGCACGGACGGTGGTCGCCACCCTCATTGCCGCGTCAATCCCTGGAGCGGTGAAGATGTCGAGGAAGTCGTAGGGACCGAGAACGGCAAAGCTGCTTCGCCATTCGACATCCGGACAGTTCTGGCCGATCTGTTCGGCGAGATGCTGCCGGATCTTGTCGGTGGATTTCGGTGGAGCTTTCGTCCCCTGGATAAGCCGTGTCAGCATGATGAATGTGGCCATGGCGTGCCTCTCCATTCCCGTGGCCGCTGGCTGGGAGGTCAGCCGGGCAGCCGAGCTGCGTTCATGACTTTTCTTCGGCTTTCACAATGGACGGCAGAGGAGCGATCCTCGTTAACCGAGATCAAGAGATCGCTCAAAATTGTCTGGCAGCGTCGAGAAGACCGATCACGTCGGAGTCATCCAGTTGGCGGAAGTCGCGGTAGAACGCTCCGATGGACATGAAAGAGGCGGGAGTTTCCAGACAGATGACGGTGTCCGCTGTTTCGGTGAATGCAGCCAGGCTGTCCGCCGGCGCCACCGGAACGGCCAACACGAGCGCCTTCGGACCCTCCTTGCGCACCGCTTGGAGAGCGGCGAGCATGGTGGCACCGGTGGCAATGCCGTCATCGACCAGGATGGCGGTACGGCCGGCTATGGCCGGCTGACGCCGACCTGCGAGATAAGTGGTGCGGCGTCGCTCCAATTCCTTGAGTTGACGACCCGTCTCCTCTTCGAGCCATGAATCGGGCAAAAGGAGGCCGACGTTGGAATTGATCACCGTCTCGATCGCCGCGTTCCCTCCTGCCCCACAACTGGCAATCGCACCGATCGCCAGTTCCGGCTGGTACGGAGCACCGAGTTTGCGGACCAGAACGAGCCCGAGCGGGGCGTGAAGCCTCCTTGCGATCTCCACCGCCACCGCAACACCGCCGCGCGGGAGGGCCAGGACAACGGGCGCCTGATCCCGCAGGGGCGACAGCTTTTCGGCCAGCCGCCTGCCGGCATCGGTCCGGTCCCTGAAAAGGGCCGTGATTCCGTCCCCCCCTTCCATCGCCGGCAAATGGCCCATGTGCCCTCCTCCCGGTGCTTCTTCAGGACAGCGGCTTCAGCCGCGCGCTTCCTCGGGCTTGCCGTCGCGCCGACCCTCGGCACTCGGAAAGCGCCGTTCCCTCGGATGGAAGGGCCGGTCGACCGATGCGCTGGCGGATGCCTGTTCGGCCATGGCGCGGGACATGCCCTGCGCCTGCTCCACCACCGCGGCCGCCTCTTCCGACCAGCGTTTCAGGCGGTCGGCCATCCAGTCGTTCCAGAGAGAGGATCGTTCCGCCGCATCCTCCACCGTTCCCATCCGCTCCACGGTGGACAATGCCGATTGGAGATCGTCCTGGCGATGTTCCAGCCAGTTGCGGCTCATGGTCTCGAAACCGCCGAACAGGTTCGACTGCATGCGCAAGATTGCCTCGGTCCGTTGCAGAAAGTTGGTTTGCAGCAGTGTGTTGGCGGTCCATATTGGAAATGCGCCTTCCAATTGGGGGGAAGCCGGTGTGTTGATCGCGTGGCTCCTCATCGATACTCCTCCTCTTCTGCCCGGCATTTGCCGCCGGCCAGCCCAGGCTGGGCATCGCGGGATTTAGAAGAGAATCTTTTTCTCGGCCCTTAATCCACGTTAAGAACAAGATGGTGCATTCGGACGGGAATACTTCTTTGGAGATTCCGAGGCCGAAATCGGCTGGTCGGTTCGGCCTTCGGCGGATGGGAGTTCAGGAGGACAGGATCACGGACGAGATCTGGACAAAGCCAATCTCCGCCGTCCTGACGGAGTTGGGGACCACGAGCATCGGGTTGGCCCGGACCGAGGCGGCTAGCCGCCGCAGGCGATACGGGTTCAACCGCCCCACGACGCATCACCGCCGGCCGCTGTGGCTGGAGTTCCTGTCGCGTTTCCTCAATCCGCTCGTTCTCATCCTGCTGTTTGCCAGCGCCTTGTCGGCGGCCACCGGCAATCTCACCAGCTTCGTCATCGTCTTCATCCTGGTCATACTCAGCGTCACCCTCGACTTCATCCAGGAGATGCGGGCGGAAAACGCGATCGAGGCTTTGCGCCGGTCCGTCGCCATCCGTGTCCAGGTCCGACGCGATGGTGTCGAGATCTCGGAAGCGGCGGATCTGCTGGTTCCCGGCGACATCGTCCGTCTGGCTGCCGGGGATCTCGTGCCGGCCGATTGCCGTCTCATCGAGGCACGCGACCTGTTCGTCAACCAGGCGACGCTGACCGGAGAACCCTATCCGGTCGAGAAGCACGCCGATGCGCTCTGCCCGTCGGCCGGCGGACCAGCCGAGGCGATCAACACCGTCTTCATGGGGTCCTCCGTCATCAGCGGCAGTGCCACCGCGGTGATTTGCCGGATCGGCGACGCCACCGTCTTCGGCCGGCTGAGCGGCAGCCTGACGGCATCGCCGCCGCCCACCGCCTTCGAACTGGGCATCCGGCAATTCGGGTTTCTGATCCTGCGGCTGACCATCTTCCTGGTCCTGTTCGTTCTGGCGGTGAATGTCCTGTTTCACCGCCCCTGGCTCGAGTCGCTGATGTTCGCCCTCGCCCTGGCGGTCGGGCTGACGCCGGAACTGCTGCCGATGATCGTCACCGTCACGCTGGCGCGCGGTGCGCTGCGCCTGGCCAAGCGCCGGGTGATCGTCAAGCGGCTGGCCGCCATGCACAACATCGGCGCCATGGACGTGCTGTGCACCGACAAGACCGGAACGCTGACCGAGGCCACGATCCGCATGGTCCGTCATCTGGATTGCCTCGGCGCGGAGAGCGAGCGCGTCTTCCGGCTGGCCTACCTGAACAGTCATTTCGAGAGCGGCATCAAGAGCCCCCTCGATGAGGCCGTCATCGCCTTCCGCAAGATGGATGTCACTGGCTGGGAGAAGATCGACGAGGTGCCCTTCGACTTCGAACGGCGCCGCGTCTCGGTTCTCGTCACAGACGGCTCCCGGCCCCTGCTGGTGGTCAAGGGAGCGCCGGAGGACGTGCTGCGGCTGTCCACCCACTATGAAGCCGACGAGGGTGTCGTGAAGCCGCTCGACCCGGCGGCGCGGGCACGGCTGGATGCCCTGTTCCAGACGTTGGGAGAGGACGGCTTTCGGGTGCTGGCCGTCGCCTCGAAGGTGATGGCGGCCGATCACCGGACCGCAACCCTGGGCGACGAATGCGAATTGGACTTCGCCGGCTATGCCGTCTTTCTCGATCCTCCCAAGGCGAGCGCCACCGCGGCGATCGGCGCCTTGGGCGGCGCCGGCGTCGCGGTCAAGGTTCTGACGGGCGACAACGAACGGGTGACGCGGCATGTCTGCGCGGAGCTTGGCCTCGCCATCACCGGCCTCGTCACCGGTGACGACCTGCGCGCGATGAGCGAGGAGGCCCTGCGCGCCCGTCTCGGCGAGGTCAATGTGTATTGCCGGGTGACGCCGCAGCAGAAGGAACGCGTGCTGTTGGCCTACAAGCGGTCCGGCCGCGTGGTCGGGTTCCTCGGCGACGGGATCAACGACGCATCCGCCATCCACGCCGCCGACGTCGGCATCTCGGTGGACAGCGCCGCCGATGTCGCGAAGGAAGCGGCCGGCCTCATCCTGCTCGACCACGACCTGTCGGTGGTGGGCGAGGCGGTGACGGAGGGGCGCCGCACCGTCCACAACGTCACCAAATACGTTCTGATGGGCAGCAGTTCGAATTTCGGCAACATGTTCAGCATGGCGGGCGCCTCCCTGTTCCTGCCGTTCCTGCCGATGCTGCCGACCCAGGTGCTGCTCAACAACCTGCTGTATGACGCGTCGGAAGCCGGCGTTCCGCTCGACAATGTCGAGGCGGACGTGCTGAGCGCCCCGGTACGGTGGGACCTGCAGTTGATCCAGCGCTTCATGCTGGTGTTGGGACCGATCAGTTCGGTGTTCGACTTCCTGACCTTCTATGCCCTGCTTCACCTGTTCGATGCCGACGAAGCGCTCTTCCAGACCGGATGGTTCGTGGAAAGTCTGGCCACGCAGGTGCTGGTGATCTTCGTGATCCGGACCCGCCACGCTCCCTGGCGAAGCCGTCCTCATCCGGTCCTGGCCGGGCTGACACTGGGCGCCGCCACCGTCGGCGCATTGCTTCCCCTCACCCCGGCGGGAACCTTCTTCGGCTTCGTCGCGCCGCCGGCCTCCTTCTACCTGTTCCTGGCGGCGGCGGTCGTCACCTATCTGGCCCTGGTCGAAGCGATCAAGCGGCTGTTCTTCCGCCACACCGCGTTGCATTGGAAGGCACGGCGCCCGCGCTCCAGACCATCCTGGCGAAGCTGATCCTCGCTGTCGCGTCGCCACCAGCCTGCAACACGGCCGTTGTTCGGGGCCGCCGAAGCACGGCTTCGACCGCCTTCTCCGGCGAAACGTCGCGCGGCCTTAATCCAGATAAAGGCGGCCGGCCCCGCCGGGTGCTAACAACCATCGCGTCACAAGGGTAATCCCAAGGGTAAACCAGGAGGATGCCATGAGCATGACTGAAACGAGCGCCGGCGAAAAGCCGAAGGAGCTCAAGACCACCGGCATGGCGGCCAAGGAAGTGGCGGAGCGCAATCGCCATCCGCTTTTCGCCCTGCGCGACGAGTTCGACCGCCTGTTCGACGAAGCGTCGTCCATGCTGCGCTTCCCGTGGAGCCGCCGCCCGATATTCGGCCTGGAGCCGCTGTTGCGCAGCGACGCCGATCTGGAAGCGATCGTGCCCCCGGCGGAAGTGGATGAACGGGAGACCGAATACCGCGTCACCCTGGAAATCCCCGGCATGGACGAGAAGGACGCCGAGGTTTCCATCCAGGACGACATCCTGACCGTCAAGGCCGAGAAGAAGGAGGAGACGGAAGAAAAGGACAAGAACCGCTATTTCTCGGAACGCCGCTATGGACTGTGCGCCCGCACCTTCCGGCTGCCGGCCAACGTGAAGGCGGACGCGATCACGGCCAGCATGAAGAACGGCGTGCTCACCATCGTGCTGCCCAAGAGCGAGCCGAGCAAGCCGACCAGGCGCACCATCGAAATCGCCAAGGTCTGATTTCCCGGCGCCGCCGGCTGCTGTGTCGGGCCGCGACATGGCAGCCGGCGCAAAGCATTTGGGCGGGAGACGGCCATGAACATCCATCCCGGTCCACTGTGCGATGGCGACAATCTTCTGCTTACGGACCTCTACGAGGTCGCGATGGTCGACGCTTACCTCGACCACGGAATGAACGGCACTGCATCATTCGAGCTGTTCGTCCGCACCCTGCCGAACGAACGGAATTTTCTGGTCGCAGCCGGCCTCGAACAGGCGGTTGCCTTCCTGGAGACGGCCAGATTTGCTCCGGACGATCTGGCATGGCTGCGCGACCATGCCCGGTTGTCGAACCGGACCGTCGACTATCTTGGGGACTTCCGCTTCTCGGGGGATGTGGACGCGCTCCCCGAAGGGACGGCCTTTTTCGCCCATGAACCGATCCTGCGCGTGACGGCCAGCCTGCCGGAAGCGCAGATGATGGAAACGCGCCTGATCAACCTGATTCACCTTCAGACCGTCATCGCCTCAAAGGCCGCAAGGCTGGTGTTGGCGGCAGACGGTCGCCCGCTGTTCGACTTCGGTCTGCGCCGGGCACACGGCGCTGAAGCCGGGCTCCTGGCTGCACGAGCCGCATACATCGCGGGCTTCGCCGGAACGGCAACCGCTTTGGCCGGCCGGCGTTTCGGCATTCCGATCGTCGGGACGATGGCGCATTCCTTCGTGCAAGCCCATCGGCAGGAAGCCGACGCATTCATCAACTTCGCCCGTTCACGTCCACGGAATCTGACCCTGCTGCTCGACACCTATGACACCGAGGCGGCAGCCGGGACCGTGGTGTCCCTGGCAGGCAAGCTGGCGGTCGACGGGGTCCATCCGTCTGCCGTCAGGCTGGACAGCGGCGACCTTGCCGCGCTGTCGCGCCGGGTACGTGCGATCCTCGATGCCGGTGGATTGAGCGGGACGCACATCGTGGCGAGCGGTGGATTGGACGAGTATGCGCTCGGGTCGCTTCTGACCGCGAATGCGCCCATCGACAGCTTCGGTATCGGCACCAGCCTGACCACCTCCAGCGACGTGCCCGCGCTCGACTGCGCCTACAAGCTGGTCGAGTATGCCGGGTTGCCTCGGCGCAAGCGCTCGCCCGGCAAAGCGACTTGGCCGGGGCGTAAACAGGTGTTCCGCAGCTACGATGCCGGCGGCCGGATCCGGACGGACCTGCTGTCCGTCGCCGAAGCGCAAGAGCCGGGACGTCCGCTGCTGATCCCGGTAATGCGGAACGGGCGCCGTGTCGGGGCACTGCCGGACCTGACCGCGATTCGTTCCCACGCTGCGGCCGAATTGGCGAGCCTGCCGGAGCCGGTGCGCGACCTGACGCATCATGCGACCATTGAAACCGTCATTTCGCCCGACCTTGAAGCGCTCGCCGAACAGGCCGACAGCATCTGTCAGGTCCGACCGGACCATCCATAACGGCAAGACACCGTATTCGGACATCGGATTTAGGCATCGCATTTCCGGGCGGGTCCTAACCTGGGTTAAACCCAGCCCCCGGACACGGGCGTAACCTGCTGCGCGATACCGCCATCATCAGCACCTGCTCGCCGGGCGGTGCGTTCAGGATGAGGTGCAGCCATGCCCTGGGAGATCATTCGCAAGCGACCTGACGACAAGGCCACCGCCGTCCTGACGGATTACGATCAGGCCCGCGCCGCCTTCACGTGGTCGGGGGCGCGCGCCGATCTGGACGGCCTGCCGGACGGGGGGCTCAACATCGCATACGAGGCCGTCGACCGGCATGTCGCGCATGGCCGGGGCGACCGGATCGCCTTGCGCTGGCTGGCCAAGGATGGAACGTCCCGTGAGTTCCGGTATTGCGATCTGGCCGAGCACTCCAGCCGGTTTGCAAGTCTCCTGCGCTCGCTGGGCGTCGGCAAGGGCGAGCGCGTCTTCAGTCTGCTCGGTCGTCAGCCCGACCTCTATGTCGCCGCCCTCGGCACGCTGAAGAGTGGCTGCGTCTTCTCGCCCCTGTTCTCCGCCTTCGGCCCGGAGCCGATCAGAACGCGCCTGTCGCTCGGCGACGGCCGGGTGCTGGTGACCAGCGAAACGCTCTACCGTCGCAAGATCGAGCCTTGGCGCCACGAGCTTCCCGGATTGAAGCATGTGCTGCTCGTCGACGGCGGAGCCGGGCCGGGCGACGGTGTCCTGGTTCTGCGGCGCGCGCTTGCGGCGGCGTCGCCGGACTTCGCCTGTGCGCAAACGACACCGGACGACATGGCTCTTCTCCACTTCACCAGCGGCACAACCGGCCGTCCGAAGGGAGCCGTGCATGTGCACGAGGCCGTGGTCGCCCACCATGCCACGGCCCGCTGCGCCCTCGACCTGCGGCCCGGCGACGTCTTCTGGTGCACCGCTGATCCCGGCTGGGTGACCGGCACCTCCTACGGCATCATCGCACCGCTGACCATCGGCGCCACGCTGCTGGTGGATGAGGCGGAGTTCGATGCGGAGCGGTGGTACGGCATCCTCCAGCGGGAGCGCGTCACCGTCTGGTACACGGCCCCCACCGCCATCCGCATGCTGCTGAAGGTGGGCGCCGAGGTGGCGCGGCGCTACGACCTGTCGTCGGTGCGCTTCATGGCGAGCGTGGGGGAGCCCCTCAACCCCGAGGCCGTTGTCTGGGCCCAGGAGACGTTCGGCCGCCCCTTCCACGACAACTGGTGGCAGACCGAAACCGGCGGCATCATGATCGCCAACTACGCCTCCGCCGACGTGAAGCCGGGGTCCATGGGCCGCCCGATCCCCGGTGTGGAGGCGGCAATCGTCGAACGCACATCCGACGGCCGTGTCCATCCGGTGGAAGAGCCGATGACCGTCGGTGAATTGGCCCTGCGGCCCGGCTGGCCCTCCATGTTCCGCGGTTATCTGGGCGAGGAGGAACGCTATCGGCGCTGCTTCGCCGACGGCTGGTACCTGAGCGGCGACCTCGCCATGCGCGATGCCGACGGCTATTTCTGGTTCGTCGGCCGCGCGGACGATGTGATCAAGTCCGCCGGCCACCTGATCGGCCCCTTCGAGGTCGAGAGCGCCCTCATGGAGCATCCCGCCGTGGCCGAAGCCGGGGTGATCGGGGTTCCCGATCCCATCGCCGGCGAGGCGGTGAAGGCCTTCGTTGCGCTGAAGCCGGGCTGGACACCGTCGGACGCGCTGCGCAAGGAGTTGCTCGGGCATGGCCGCACCCGGCTGGGTCCGGCGGTCGCCCCGAAGTCCATCGATTTCCGGGCCTCCCTGCCGCGCACGCGCAGCGGCAAGATCATGCGCCGTCTTTTGAAGGCGCGCGAGTTGGGCCTGCCTGAAGGCGATCTGTCGACGCTGGAAAGGGACGAGCGATGACCGACCAGTCTCTGGCCCCGCATGCGAAGCCGCGTCTGACCCGCGACCATCTGCTGGGTCTGCTGCGGCAGATGGTGCGCATTCGCCGCTTCGAGGAGCGGTGCGGCGAGCTGTACCAGCAGGAAAAGATCCGCGGCTTTCTTCACCTCTATATCGGCGAGGAGGCGGTGGCCGCCGGGGTGATGGGGTGCCTGCAACCCGAAGACGCCGTCGTCGCCACCTACCGCGAGCATGGACACGCCATCCTGCGCGGCGTCCCGATGACCGCCGTCATGGCCGAGATGTACGGGAAGGCCGAAGGCTGCAGTCGCGGGCGCGGCGGATCGATGCACCTGTTCGATGTCGGCACCCGCTTTTTCGGCGGCAATGCCATCGTCGCCGGTGGGCTGCCCCTGGCGGTGGGCATGGCGCTGGCCGACCGCATGCGTGGCCGGCCGCGGGTGACCGCATGCTTCTTCGGCGACGGCGCCGTTGCCGAGGGCGAGTTCCATGAGAGCCTGAACCTCGCCGCGCTGTGGAAACTGCCGGTCCTGTTCGTCTGCGAAAACAACCTCTACGCCATGGGCACGCGCCTTGACCGGGCACAGTCGCAGACCGACCTGCACCTCAAGGCCGCCGTCTATCAGGTCGCGTCGGAGGCGGTGGACGGCATGGACGTCGTCGCCGTCGAGGCGGCGGCACGGCGCATGACCGATGCGATACGCGATGGCGCCGGGCCGCAATTCCTCGAATGCCGGACCTACCGCTTCCGCGCCCATTCCATGTTCGACCCCCAGCTCTACCGCGACAAGGCGGAGATCGAGGATTGGAAGCGCCATGACCCCGTCGCCCGGCTGTCCGCCTGGATGCGGGAAACCGGCATGCTGCACGACGCCGATCTCCCCGCCATCGAACGGGAAACCGAGGCGGAGATCGAGGCGGCGGTCGCATTCGCCGAGGCCGGGCAATGGGAGCCGGTCGAGGATCTGGCGAAGGACGTCTATACCCGCGAGGTGCATCCATGACCGATGCGGACATCACCGTGGCGGCGGCCAGCCGAACGATCACTTACCGCGACGCCTTGCGCGAGGCGCTTCGTGATGCGCTGCTGCGCGACGAGCGGGTCTTTCTGATGGGCGAGGATGTCGGGTGCTACGGCGGATGCTACGCCGTGAGCAAGGGCCTGTACGACGAGTTCGGGCCGGACCGCATCCGCGATACGCCGCTGTCGGAATCCACCTTCGTCGGCGCCGGCATCGGCGCCGCGCTGAACGGCATGCGTCCGATCGTCGAGATCATGACCGTCAACTTCAGCCTCCTGGCGCTCGACCAGATCGTCAACAACGCAGCGACGCTCCGCCACATGTCCGGCGGACAGGTGAGCGTGCCAGTGGTCTTCCGCATTCCGACCGGGGCGGGGCGCCAGCTCGCCGCCCAGCACTCGCACAGTCTGGAGGGCTGGTACGCCCATGTGCCGGGCCTGCGGGTGGTGGCGCCGGCCACCCTGGAGGACGCGCGCGGCATGCTGTGGACCGCACTGCAGGCCCCTGACCCGGTGGTGATGTTCGAGCATGTGATGCTCTACAATATGGAGGGAACGCTGGATGCCGCGGCTGGTCCGGTCGACATCGACCGTGCGGTGGTCCGCCGCCCCGGCACGGACGTGACGCTCATCACCTACGGCGGCAGCCTGTTCAAGACGCTCGCCGCCGCGCAAGCCCTGGCGGCGGACAATGTGTCGGCGGAGGTCGTGGACCTGCGCAGCCTGCGGCCGCTCGATGCCGAAACCGTGCTGGCCTCGGTCGCCCGCACCCGCCGGGCGGTGATCGTCGACGAAGGCTGGCGGACCGGCAGCTTCGCCGCGGAGGTCAGCGCCCGCATCATGGAGGGGGCCTTCTGGTCGCTCGACGCTCCGGTGGCGCGGGTCTGCACGGCCGAGGTGCCGATCCCCTACCCCCGGCATCTGGAGCAGGCGGCGCTTCCGCAACCGGCCGCCATCGTGGCGGCGGTCAAGGCGCTGATGGGGGCGTGATGGGCATTTTCCGCATGCCGTCTCTGGGCGCCGACATGGAGGCGGGCGTCCTGGTCGAATGGCTCAAACAGCCGGGCGATGCCGTCGCCCGCGGCGACATCGTCGCCGTTGTGGAAACGCAGAAGGGCGCCATCGAGGTCGAGACCTTCGAGGCGGGGGTGATCGAACGGCTGCTCGTCACTCCCGGAACCACGGTTCCGGTCGGCACACCGCTCGCCCTGCTCGCCGGAGCCGGTGAGAGCATCGTGTTGCCCAGCCCCGAGCCGCAGCCATCGGCGCCCCCTCCCCCGCCGCTGCGGGCACCGGCGCCGCTCCCGTCCCCTCCGGTCACGCCCCCTCCGGTCATGGTGGCGACCGCCCATCCGCCGGCGTCGCCGGCGGCACGGCGGCTGGCGACCGATCGTGGCATCGCCCTGACCGCCATTGCCGGCAGCGGGCCAGGAGGTGCCGTGCTTCTCGCCGACGTCGAGCGGGCCGCCGCTACGCCATCCGCCGCCCCGCAGGCGCGCGGATCGGATCTGGCGCAGATGCGGCGGGCGATCGCTGCGGCCATGGCCCGCTCCAATCAGGAAATCCCTCACTACTACCTGAGCACCACGGTGGCCCTGGCCAAGGCGCACGCTTGGCTCAGTGATCGGAACACGGGACGCCCGCCCGAACAGCGGCTGCTCCTGGCGGCACTGCAATTGAAGGCCGTCGCGCTGGCCTTGCGCCGCCTGCCCGAGTTCAACGGTTTCTGTATCGACGGGACGTTCCGACCGGCCGAGGGCATTCATATCGGCACCGCGGTGGCGATCCGCGGCGGCGGCCTCGTCGCACCCGCGATCCACGACACCGACAAGCTGGCCGTGGACGAGGTGATGGCCCGCCTACGTGACGTGGTCGCCCGGGCACGCTCCGGGCGGCTGCGCAGTTCCGAGCTGCAGGATCCCACCATCACCGTCACCAGTCTCGGCGACCGCGGGATAGAAGGGGTATTCGGTGTCATCTACCCGCCGCAGGTCGCCATCGTCGGCTTCGGCAAGCCGGTCGAGCGGCCTTGGGTGGTGGATGGGCAGGTCGTTCCATGCCCCGTGATGACGGCGACCCTCGCGGCCGACCACCGGGTCAGCGACGGCCACCGTGGCGCCCTTCTCCTTGCCGAAATCGATCGTCTGCTGCAGGAGCCCGGATCGCTATGACGCCCGACGATGTAAGACGTGTGGTGCTGGAGGAGCTGAGCAACATCGCCCCCGAAGCCGACCTTGCCCTCCTCGACCCGGCGGCCGACCTCCGGGAGGCGCTGGACATCGACTCCATGGATCACCTGAACTTCGTGACGGCGCTGCACAACCGGCTGGGCGTCGCGATCCCCGAGGTCGATTACCCCCGCCTGATCACCCTCGATGGAGCGGTCGCCTACCTCATGGCCGATCCGGCGATTGCGGCAAAAGCCGGGATCGCATGACGCGAAGGGCGATGTTCCGATGGATGATTGGACAAGACACGAAGGCTCACCCTCGCCGCTTGGAGTTTCCTTCATCCCCGACGAAGACGCCTACAACTTCGCTCTCTATTCCAAGCACGCGACATCCGTCACTCTGTTGCTTTTCTCCGCACAGAATCCGATTGACCCCATCGCGATCCAGCCCTTCGATCCCCTTAGCAACAAGAGTGGCCGTATCTGGCACTGCCGGTTGCCCGCGACCACGGTCGACCGCGCGACCTACTATGCGTATCGCGTCGACGGACCGCGCGCGCCGGCCGAGGGGCAGCGGTTCGATCCCGAGAAGAATCTGCTCGACCCCTATGCGACGGCGGTCTTCTTTCCGTCCGGCTTCAGCCGCGAGGCCGCCCGCCATCCGGGACCCAATCCCGGTCGCGCCCCCCTCGGCGTCCTGCATGCCAAGGAGTCCGGCTTCGACTGGGCCGGCGACCATGCCCCGCGCCATACCCACGACACCATCATCTATGAATTGCATGTCCGAGGCTTCACCCAACGGGCGAATTCCGGCGTTCCGGCCGACCGGCGGGGCACCTTCGCGGGCCTGATCGACAAGATTCCGTACCTGCGGGACCTCGGCGTCACGGCGGTCGAACTGATGCCCGTGTTCCAGTTCGATCCCCAGGAGGGAAATTACTGGGGGTACATGCCGCTCAACTTCTTCGCCCTGCATCACACCTACGCAGCCGACCCCGAGCCGGCCGGCCAGCTCGACGAATTCCGGACGCTGGTCAAGGCGCTGCACGCCGCTGACATCGAAGTGATCCTCGACGTCGTCTACAACCACACGGTCGAAAGCGACGAAAGCGGCCCCACCTACAGCTTCCGCGGCATCGACAACACCACCTACTACCTTCTGGCCGAAGACCGCCGCCGCTATCGCAACGACAGCGGCACCGGGAACGTGCTGCATACGGCCAACCGCTATGTCTCCGGCATGGTCATGGACAGCCTGCACCATTGGGCGCGGCAGTTCCGCATCGACGGCTTCCGCTTCGATCTCGCCTCGCTGTTCACGCGCCGGGATGACGGCTCCATCGATCTCGAAGAGCCGCCGGTGATCAGTGCGATCCAGACGCATCCCGATCTGGCGCGCCTGCGGATGATCGCCGAGGCCTGGGACGTGGTCAGCTACCAGCTCGGCCGCTCCTTTCCCGGAACCACATGGCTGCAATGGAACGATACGTTCCGCAACGAGGTCCGATCCTTCATTCGTGGGGATCGAGGGGTCACCGCCGGCCTGATCCGCCGGCTCGGCGGCAGCGACGACATCTTCCCCGACACGCCCGAGGACGCCTATCACGCCTATCAGAGCATCAATTTCGTGACCTGCCACGACGGCTTCTGCCTGTACGATCTGGTCAGCTACGACCGGAAGCACAACGAGGCGAACGGCGAAGGAAACCGGGACGGCCGTGACGACAACCGATCCTGGAACTGCGGCTGGGAAGGAGACGTGAATCTGCCCGAGGCCGTGGCCAGGCTTCGGCGTAGGCAGGCAAAGAACCTGTTCTGCCTGCTGATGCTGGCGAACGGCACGCCGATGGTCGTGGCGGGCGACGAGTTTCTGAACACGCAGCGTGGCAACAACAACCCCTACAACCAGGACAACGAGACGACGTGGCTCGACTGGGATCTGCTGCGGACCAACGCCGACTTTCACCGCTTCTGCCGGGCAATGATCGCGTTCCGCAAAGCCCATCCCACGCTGTGCCGCAGCCGCAGCTGGCGCGAGGATGTGACGTGGTTCGGAACGACCGGCAGCCTCGACCCTTCGGCCGACAGCGGCACGCTCGCCTTTCTGCTGCGCGGCGGCACGCAAGGCGATGTCGATCTCTATGCCATGATCAATGCCTCGGCGGCGGAGCAGGAGTTCCTGATTCAGGATACCGCGCCACAGGGCTGGCGCCGGGTGATCGACACGGCGCTCGAAAGCCCCGGCGACATCGTGTCCCTGGATGATGCGCCACCGGTCCCCGGACCGCACCACAGGGTGGAGGCGCGATCGATCGTCGTGCTCGTCCGGCGCTGACGGGCCCCGCTGAAATCCGGGGACCCTACCCCCAATATCCGCCCCGGATGTGCATCGGCCTTAACCTCGATAAAGGCGGTGGCCGGATTCCTTTGGGATACTCTCCGGACGGATGAGCCCCGAGCCTTGGGAGGTCGGCCATGGCACCGATACCGCACCTCAGCTACGTCGTTTGCCAGAACGAGAATCATTGGACCGTCGGCTTCGCGCCGGGCGACGATTGCGGAAAATACCCGTCGCGACGGGAGGCCCTGGTGTCCGCGCTGCATGATGCGGTGCGGGTTCGGGAACTGGGATATGACGTCGATGTCTGGGTCCGCCGGAAGGATGGATCGCTGAGGCGGATCCGGGATCGGATCAATTTCGACAAATCCGCATCCCCCCGGACATGACTGTTCCGGTGCCGTCCGCGCCGAAAGATCACGACTACGACACCGGACAGCCGAGGATTCAGCGCCGAATGCGCTTGTCCACAACGCCGGGAATGTCCTGAGTCGGCTGCGGGAACTTGCCCTTGAGGGCATCCACACCCTCCTGCGGCCGGGCGGTGGGCACGAGATCCTGACGGGCACGGCGGCGTTCCGCGGTCGATATGTTCATCTCACGGTCACGGGTCTCGACCAGTCCCGGCTGGACCTCGCCGTCACGGTTGAACGACCATGCCAACATGGGAGGACCATAGGGCAGCCGATCGCCTGGTTGCGTGCCATTCTCCGACTGCCAGGTGTGCCAGGTCTTGCCGTAGCTGTTCATCTTGCTCTTCATCAGCTCGTGCTCGGCGATGTTGGGCAGGTTTGGCGCCACCAGCTGTCCGGACAGGATCTCACCGTTGTGGGGATGCCAATACTGGCGCTCCCGCCGCGGCAGCTGCTCGAACAGGCGCTCGGAGATGATGTACTCGACGCCCGTCAGATTAGCGCCGGCGGTGTTGCCGTCGAACAGCGCGCACTGGGCGAAGTCCTCGTTCATCTGACGGCAGAAATGGTGCGCCTCCATCTGGTGGTTGGGGTCGTTCTTCATGGGATGGAAGCCGACGAGGTAGATGTCCATGCCACCGACCGGCGCATTGCTCTGGAGCGCCGCCGCTCCAGCCTCGAGCACGTTGGTCTTCGCGCTCTCGGCGCTGCCCTGTGGGCTGACGGACGGCGCCACGGTGCCCATTCCGGTGCAGGCGGCAAGCGTGCCGACGAGCGCGAGGGGCAAAGCAGTTCGCTGGATTTGCATGGCTGTGGTCCAATCCTTCCATCAGGATGATCAAGGTGGCTCAGGCGACATCTCTCCCGCCTCTCGCCCTGGCGGAACGATCTTGCTCTGGAGTCGCCGGTTACCTTTCGGCAGCCTCCAACGCGGCCTGAGCCCGCTGGCGCGGGTTCGCCTCCGTGGAAATCGCTTCGATCCGTCCGAAATCACCCCGCAGGGCCTTCAGCGCGGCGCGCTCGCGGTCGATCTCCGCCGTGGTGCGGATGCCCAGGCGCCGGAACACCGGAACCGGCGGGCACCAGCCCTGGAGCGCGTGCTGGAGAAGAAATCCCGTCACGACGGCGGGCAGGATCAGGAAGCGCCGGTCGACGAAGGCGCCCAGCAGCGTACCCGTCAGCGCAAGCGTCGCCGCGTTCGCCTCCAGCGTCCGCTCGATGTCCCATTCGTGGTCGAGTTCGTCGAGGCGGTGGGCGATGTGCTCCGGGTGTTCGGCGTGGTGGCGCAGGCTCTCTTCGATCTCGGCGGCGAAACGGCGGTTGAGGTCTTCGGACGTGGCGTTTTCCACGCGGGATGCGGTAGCGGGCAGCAAGGCTCCCTCCTCTGTCGGAAATGCTGAGCGGTGTCCTATCCCAACATTAGATATGGCTGAAGTGTTCCCGATCGGGCTCCGACCGCTTTGGCGCCATGCCGTCCCGCGTTGGAAATGGAGGACGGCATGGCGCCAGATCCTCACTGCCGGCCCGTACCGATGCCGTCCGGCTGTCCGAAGCCGCTCCCGACGGGGCAGGTCACGGTCCGGGTGCGCTGCCTCCATTCCCACGAGACCGCCACCGCCATCACAGCCGCGCCGGCCGCGGCCAGCGGCAACCGGTAGGGCTCGAAATAGGTGAGCAGCAGGCCCGGCCCGAAGGCGAAGAGCAGGATCTTGTTGCAGGTCGGACAGGCAATGCCGAGAAACCCGAGCAGGCTACCGAAGCCGGCGCCGCGAACAGGGCATCGGGGCCGCCGGATGGCGACGTACACGCCGACCAGCACGGACTGGATGGCCAGCAGCGAGACCTCGAAGCCCTGGGTCGGCGTCATCCGCACGAACACCGGGTTCGGCCAGACCGCCGTGACCGTGCCGAGCACCAGGAAGGTGCCGATAGCCGCGGCTACGCCATGCCACGGCCGCACCGGCGCGAGACCACCAACATCGGCCGACGGGGCGGTCACGTCGGCGTTCATCCCTGGCCCCCATTCTTCCGCTTCGCGCGAACCTCGGCGACGATCTCCTTCATCGCCTTCAGGTCCAGCCCACCGGGGACAATATAGTTGCCGATGATGAAGCCCGGCGTGCCCCGGAGTTGCAGCATGGCGGCCTGCGCCGACACCTCCTTGAAGGCCGCATCGATCTGCGCATCACGCTCCTTCAGGTCGCGCTCGGCCCGTGTCAGGTCCAGACCGGCTTCCCCGGCGGCCTTCCGGATCTTGTCATCGTCCAGGCGGCCGGGGATGGTCATGAAGGCATCGTGGACCTGCTCGTAGCGGTCCTGCCAACGCCCGGCGAGCGCGAGCTTGGCGGCGTAGATCGAGGAGGCCCCGAACACCGGCCAGTGCTTGTGGATGATCCGGACGCCCTTGTCCTCGGCGGCCAGTTGCTTGACGGCCGGATGGACCCGGCGACAGACCGGGCATTGGTAGTCGAAATACTCTATCAGGGTGACGTCGCCCTGGGGGTTGCCGGCCACCACGGCGCTCGGCCCGCGTTCCAGCGCTTCGGGTCCAAGCTCGGCGACCATGGGCGGGGCCGCCGTTGCTTCGGCGGAGGTCGGCGCCACGAGGGAAGAGACTGCGACGGTACCGGCGCCGACGGCGACGGTTGAAACCAGCAGGGCCGCGAAGATTTTGGTCCGGTGTGAAGTCATGATGGGATGAGTCTCCGTGTTCGGGATGTGAGGACGATCTTGAGCATTCAGGCAAAGGCCGTCGGATGACGCACGGAAGAGAGGTCGCTTGACCCCGCCCTTTTCCCGTGCGCCCGTTTCCCGTGCGCCCGTTTACCCGGCCGACCGGGCCCTGCGGAGGGCGTCGAGGACGGCGTCCTCGGTCAGCACCTCGGGAAGGACGACGCCATGCGGCGCGCCGGGGCCGTAGACCACGTTGAAGGGGATACCGTAGCGGCCGTGCTGCGCGAGGTAGGTCATGATGGCCGCGTCCGGGCTGGTCATGTCTGCCTTCATCGCCACGATGCCATCGGCCGACAGGGCGCCCGCCACCGGCTCGCGATCGACCACCATCTTCTTGTTGACGATGCAGGTGACGCACCACTCCGCGGTCACGTCGACGAAGACGGTCTGGCCCTGGGCGACCAGCTTGCCGATGTCCGCCTGGTCGAACCGCCGCCATTGGGCCGACGCCGCCGCGGCGTCCGGTGCCGCCATCGCGCGGTGCCCGAGGAAGGCCGGGATGGCCAGCGTCCCGGCGAGCGCCGCCACCGCCACCGGCACGGCCGCAAGGCGCAGGTTCCGACCGCCGCGCATGGCCAGCGTCATGGCGGCGATGGCGACGGTGGCGGCCGCCGCGATGCTCCCGGTCACGACGACCGAGGTCTGGGCGGCGAGGACCGTGAGAAGCCAGACCGCCGTCCCGGCCAAAGCCAGGGCGAGCAGGTGGCGGAGGGCTCCCATCCACCGCCCCGGCCGCGGCAGCAGCCGGACCGCGCCGGGAAAGGCCGCCGTGAGCAAATAGGGGCTGGCGAGCCCGACGCCGAGCGCGCCGAACACAGCCAGGATCTCGAGCGGACCGCGGGCCAGCGCGAAGCCGACCGCAGTCCCGAGGAAGGGCGCCGAGCATGGCGTCGCCAACAGGGTTGCGAAGGCCCCCATGGCAAAGTGCCCGGCCAAGCCGTTGCCGCCGACACCTCCCAGCACGGTCATGACCGACGACGGAAGCCGGATCTCGAAGGCACCCACCATGCTGGCGGTGAAGGCGAGCAGGATGACGACCATTGCGGCGATGAAGACGGGCTGCTGGAACTGCATGCCCCAGCCGACCACCCCGCCCGCTGCCTTGACGGCGGCCAGGGCACCCGCCAGGACGAGCATGGCGGCGATGGCGCCCGCCGCCGTCGCCAGGAAGCCCAGCCGTACCCGGCGGAGTTCCTGCCCCTGTTGCCGGATGACCGACATCAGCTTGAGGGAGAGCACCGGCAGTACGCAGGGCATCAGGTTGAGCACGAGGCCGCCCAGGAGGGCCACCGCCAGGAAGGGCAGGAGATCGGCCATGCGGCCGGCGACCGCGGGCGCCTCGGCCGACACGGTGACGGGAGCCTCGACAGCCCGCCCGCCGTCGACGACCGTCACGGTAAGCGGCTTGCCCGGCAGGGTGACGGAGTCGGGACCCGCCGCGATCCGCACGGTCAGAATTGCCGCTTTCCCACCACCCTCGAACGCCACATCGGGCTTGCCGAACGCCCAGTCGCCGCCCTCGATGAAGACATCCGGTTCCGTCAATGGCACCGTGAGCGATATCACACGGACGGCGAGCGTCTTCTGCGCGGTGTCGGCCCAGACCCGCTCGACGGCCAGTCCCGAAGCGCTTCCGTCGCCGGGGACTTGGGCGATGAACCGGGCGATCAGGTTTCCGGCATCCGCATCGGCCGCCGCCGCACCGGCGGGGAGGTCCAGTCGGACCTGGTGCGCGGCCGGGACGCAGATGTCGCTGCACACCAGCAGGTCGACCGTGCCGCGCAGCGAGATGGGGTCACCCGGCCGTTCAGGCTTCACCTCGAGGGGGAGGACGACCTCGCCCTTGTAGCCGAGGGTCTCGATGCCGAGGGTGGAGAACCGGTGCGGCGCGGGCCAGTGCACCTCGATCGACGCGACATTCGTCGAACCGGTCCAGTCCATCTGGGGCGGAATGCCTGCGTCCTCCGGGCTGCGCCAGTAGGTCTTCCACCCATCCTCCAGGACGATGCGCAATCCGGCGGGAACCGTCTCCAGGTCTCCCGTCGCATTCACCGGGGACAGGAGCTGCGTGTGCGATGCCTGGCTTGCCGAGACCGGTCCGGCGGCCGCGTCGGCGGAGGCCGGCGCCAGCATGGCGACGAGGGTCGCCGCGATCGGCGCCAGCACGTGGCGCCGCATCAGAAAGGAGAGCATGTCATGGTCCGTGAGCAGGGTCGAGCCAACGGGCACCTCGCCCTGCGGGCGGCGGTGTCCGGCGATCCGGTCACGAAAGGCGATGGCGAGACAGGCAATGCCCGTTCGCGTAGACGGCTCCGTGACCGCTCAGGCGGACGGACGCGGGGGAGGCAGGTCGGGGATGGTGGAGATGCCGCGCGACGGGTCGTCGGTCACGAAGCCATGCGCGTCGGCGTCCGCGGAGGGCGGAGGAATAGCGAATGCGGCCGTGGGCAGACCGCCGCAGACCGTGATGCATTGAACCGTGGAACACCGCGCCGGACCGGGCGCGTTCCCGTTGCGGCCGCAGGGCCGCTCGTCGTCGCGGGCGGTGGACACGAACTCCTGCACGATGGCTTGCCGCTGGCCCGCCATCGCGGTGACCACCTCCGACCTCTGGGCGAAGGCCGCACCGGGAAACGCCTTGACGGTGCCCGAACCGGCGGCGGCAACCAGCGCGGCCAGCATGAGCAGGCCCGCCACCAGTCTCCGAACCATGCTCGCCGTGCGATCCAACAGCGTCTCCCCGATGTGCTCCCTTGAGGCCAACCGCGATATGAACGTGGCCGCACCCCTACCCTGCTCACCCTTCCGCGAGTGGTGGCGGGATGCCGCGTCAATCTTATCGTCAGTGCCGCATCACCGATGGAGCCACTCTGGCCCCTGCCTGTTCGGATCGCAAGCGAATCCATTAGACATTAGGAAACTACGTTCTATCGGCTGCGCCCCGGCTTGGCTGGCATGCCGGTACAGATCTCTGTTTCCCTGACGAAGGACAATCATCATGGTGGCCATGTGGAGTGCCCAACTGTCGGTGATTTACCACCTCGGTTTCGGGCGGCACTCCACATGCGTCGGTCGCCCGTTTATTTTGAGCGAAACTCGTATGTCGTCCGGTGATCGCCGCAGGAAAGAGCGCGCGGTCAGCGCCGTCGCCAGTACCAGACACCGGAACGGAGGGAGAGGTGGGCCAGCTTCGCACACGCCCGGCGTTGCGGGGAGTGCGCAGCTCGTAAGTTCCTGAAAGTACTGGCCGTTTGGAGAAGGTGGTTGGGGGACTAGGATTCGAACCTAGGCTGACGGAGTCAGAGTCCGCAAGAACAGCCTGCGCTTTGCTGCGACACCATACGAGACGGCACGACAACACATTGCAATACCACGTATTTTTATTTGTCAGCTTGCGCTGATCATCGCCAGAATATCCTGTCCTTCACTCTGCCGTGCATACTGGGTGCTTACTGGAGGCCTGTTTATATAGGATGATATTCCGGAAGGAAGCGACCATGCCATCGACACGGATCACCAAGCGGGCTGTCGACGATGCGACGCCTGAAGCGCGGGATTTTTATCTGTGGGACAGCGAACTGAGCGGCTTCGGATTGAAAGTCACGCCATCGGGGACGAAGACCTATCTCGTGCAATACCGCGCCGGCGGACGCGGCATGCCAACCCGCCGCATCACAATCGGGCGGCATGGATCACCCTGGACCCCTGAGCAGGCCCGCCAGGAAGCCCGTCGCGTGCTGGCCACGGTGGATCTCGGCGACGATCCTGCCGCCCGGAAGGCGGACAGGCGGCGGGAATTGACAGTGTCAGAGTTGTGCGATCTGTACATAGCGGAAGGATGCACGACAAAGAAGCCTTCGGCCATCCGGGCCGACCAGGGACGGATCACGTGGCACATCAAACCCCTGCTGGGAAAAGGAAAGCCGGGGACATCACCCGGGGTGATATCGAGCGCCTGTTGCGCGACGTGGCGGCTGGAAAGACCGCCAGCCCACACCGCTCCAGCAAGGGCGGCAGCCGCGCAACCGGCGGAAAGGGCGCTGCGTCGCAAACCGTGATCCTGCTGAGAGCGATGTTCGCCTTCGCCATGGCTCGGGCGCTCCGATCCGACAATCCCGCGGCCGGAATCAAAACATTCAATGTCAGAAAGCTGGAACGTTTCCTGACCGCCGAGGAAATGGGCAGACTTGGCAAGACACTGATCGCGTTCGAACAGGAGGGGGCCAACCCATATCTCATCGCCGCCATTCGCCTCCTGCTGCTGACAGGATGCCGAAAATCCGAAATCTGAGCCTGACCTGGGACCACGTGGATGTCGCCTACTCCTACTTGCGTCTGCCCGACAGCAAGACCGGCGCAAAGGTTGTACCGCTGGGACGGGCCGCACTCGATATCCTGAGCAAGCTCCAACGCCGGCCCGGCAATCAATATGTCATCCCCGGCAAAGGGCAAGATGGACAGTTGGTCAACATCGACCGGACCTGGGAAAAGATCCGCACCGCAGCCGGTTTACCCGATGTTCGTTTGCATGATCTTCGACATAGCTTCGCCAGCGTCGGAGCCGCCAACGGAAGCAGTCTGCTGGTCATTGGGAAGATTCTTGGACATACCCAGCCAACGACGACCCAGCGTTACGCCCACCTGGCACATGATCCCGTCCTAACCGCGGCTGATCAAATCTCTGCCGCCATCGCTGACGCCCTTGACCAATCCAGTTCGCGGCGAAACCGCCAGCGCAAGTTTCGCCTTCGGCCAAATCGCGCCGTGACCCTGGCTGATGCACCGGTCTGACTGCAACAATCGCGACCCTTTGGGTGGGGTGATCAAGTGAAGGTGTGGCCGCAGGCGCTTGTCCAATTCCAGCGCACAGACCCGGATCCAACGGAAGAGGGTTCGTGCGATCGACCGTCTCGCCGCCGTCGAACGGCGAGAGGCCGGCGGGGTGCCGCATGCACCCGATCGTCAAACATCCGGCCCGTCACTGGCTTGCGGTGAACACTGCCAATTGGGCGTCGAATGCACGCTTGTAGGCGGGGCGGCCTTCGCCGCGGGCAACATAGGCCGAAAGGTTCGGATGCTCGCCGAGCAGACCCGATGCTTTCAGCCTCAGCAGCACCGACACCATCAACAGATCACCCGCGCTGAATGCGCCCTCGAGCCACTCGGCATCGCCGAGGCGATCCGACAGTTGCTGCAGCCGAACGCGAATCCGCCCCTCGACCAGCGGGAGCCTCTCCTTGCTCCAGGACTTGTCGCTTTCCAGAACCTTGGTGGTTACGAGATCGAGGATCGGCGGCTCGACCGTGTTGAGCGCGGCAAACATCCACATGAGTACACGCGCCCGCGTCCGCGCGTCACCGGGCAACAGGCCCGCATGGCGTTCAGCGATATGGAAGACGATCGCACCCGTCTCGAACAGGGCGACATCATCATCCTCGAAGGTTGGAATCTGCCCGAAAGGATGAAGCGCCAGATGCGCGGGTTCCTTCATCGCAGCAAAGGAAACAAGGCGAACCTCATAGGGTCGGCTTACCTCTTCAAGTGCCCAGCGGACGCGCGTGTCGCGCGCCAAGCCCCTGCCGCCGTCGGGTGACCGTTCGAACGCGGTGATCGTGATGGTCATTCCAAGGTTCCATTCCCGGCTGGACGTTTCAAGCCGCCGATCCTGCGTGGACGGCCGCCTCAAGCACAGCGATGTCAATTTTGCGCATCGTCATCATTGCGTCGAAAGCGCGTTTCGCCGCGACGCCGTCGGAACCCGTCGTCAACTCGAGCAGCCGCCTCGGCGTGATCTGCCAGGAGAACCCCCACCGGTCCTTGCACCAACCGCAAGCGCTCTCGACGCCGCCGTTGGTGACGATCGCATTCCAGTAGCGGTCGGTTTCTTCCTGGCTTTCGGTAACCACCATGAAACTGACAGCTTCGTTCGCCGTGAAATTCGGTCCACCGTTCAGACCCACAAACCGCCGGCCGAGCACCGTGAACTCGACGGTCAATTCGGCACCTTCGCGCCCACCGGGGAAATTGCCGGGCGCCATGTTCACACGGTCCACATGGCTGTCGGGAAAAGTGGCGGCGTAGAACTTGGCCGCTTCGGCGGCTTGGCCATGGTCGAACCACAGGCAGGTTACGAGATCGGGCATATCCGGTGCTCCTACTGGCTTGGTTGCTTCCGCACTTGCGTGTCAATCGGCTTCCAAAAACCAGCCAGCATCGGCGTCCAATATCCAGCCACGCCTGAGGTTGCAGAACCCGTTGTCCAGGGTGTC